>LNEA01000244.1 GCA_001464855.1 Rhizobiales bacterium Ga0077530 | reverse complement strand
GTCGATAATCGCGAGAGCGGTGTCTTCATCAATAAGGATCGCGTCAAGGAGATCGCCCACAAGGGTCCGAACTTCGAAGTGGCCGGGCCGCTCAATCTACCCCGCAGTCCGCAGGGTTGGCCGGTGCTGGTCCAGGCCGGTTCTTCCGATACCGGCAAGGCGTTCGCGGCGCGCCACGCCGAAGCAGTGTTCACGGCGCACATACAGAAAGGCACGGCTCAGGAGTTCTATCGCGACATCAAATCTCGTGTCGTCGATGCGGGGCGGCCGCAGGACCAGCTCCTGGTGCTGCCAGGGATCAGCGCGATGATCGCCGGCACCGAAGCGGAAGCCAATCGCCTGCAGCAGGAACTCAATGAGCTCGCCGATACGAAGGTCGGCCTCACGCGGCTTTCCGATCGATTTGACGGCCATGATTTCTCCGGCATCAAGCTCGATCAGGTGCTGCGCCCGGAGGATTTTCCCGATCCCGCCGAAAACCAAAGCTCTCGCGGGCGTACCGAGTTGATTGTTGGCGCCGTGCGTCGGGAACAACTCACGATGCGCCAATTGCTCGCCAAGCTTGCGGGCGCGCGCGGTCATTTCGTCATGGCCGGGACGCCCGAGCAGATCGCGGATGCCCTCGAGGACTGGGTCGACAGTGGCGCGGCGGACGGCTTCAACGTCATGCCGCCGGTGCTGCCGTGGATGCTGGATGCGTTCACGCAGGAGGTCGTACCGATTCTCAAGCGGCGGGGACGTTTTCGCACCGAGTACCAAGGCCGCACGCTGCGCGACCACTACGGGCTTCAGCGGCCCTGACGTCCCGCGAGTCCGAGCTCAGTCGAAGCTCATGCCGCCGCTGAGATGGATCGTCTGGCCTGTCATGTAGGCATTGCCGAGAACCATCAGTGTCGCCTGCGCGACTTCGTCCGGTCGGCCGAGGCGTCCGAGCGGAACGCGGGTGCTGTTGGCCGGGTCGGCCGGCATCATGTCGGTCTCGATCAATGTCGGGGCGACGGCGTTGACGGTGATGCCTTCCTTGACCAGCCGCGCGGCGTATCCGCGGGTCAATCCCTCCATACCGGCTTTGGCGGCATTGTAGTGCAGTCCGATGCTGCCCGCGCTCCTCGCGGCGCCCGACGAGATGTTGACGATGCGACCCCACTGCTGGGCGCGCATGTGTGGCAGCACGGCCTGGGAGCACAGAAACGCCGACTTCAGGTTGACGGCAATAGTCTCGTCGAAGTCGGCCTCCGTGAGATCGTCGATGCCGCGGCGCAAGGCGACGCCTGCATTGTTGATTAGTACATCGATCGGTCCGAGATCACGGTTTATATGCGCAATCATTGCGGCAACGGCAGACGCCTGCGAGACGTCGGCTTGCGCAACAACTGCGCGGCGGCCCAACGCCACCACGTCCTCGGCGACGCGCTGCGCATCTTCAGTTCGCGAGCGGCAGTTGATGGCAACGTCGCATCCAGCTCTGGCCAAAGCGACGGCGATGGCGCGACCGATGCCCCGTGACGCACCGGTCACGAGGCAGATGCGGCCCGCAAGTTCCGGCACGCTCACGACAGCAGCCAGCCGCCATCGACGTCGACAGTAGTACCCGTGACAAAATCGTTCTGGATGACGAACAGGATACCCTGCGCCACCTCATCGGCGGTGCCGGCGCGCGGGATCAGGTTTTTGGCGGTCTGCTTGCGATACGCTTCTTCGCGTTCGGCGCCTTTAAGCGACGACATCGGCGTATCGATCGTGCCAGGCGCCACGACATTCAGCCGGCGCGGGACGATTTCGGGGGCGACGGCTCGCACCAAGGCTTCGACAGCACCGCCAACGGATGCGATCGCAACCTGGCCGGGCTTCGATTTGCGCGCCGGCGATCCACTGACGAGAACGATCGTGCCGTCCGCGCTCATATGCGGGACGCCGAGCTGCAGAATGTTGGAATAGCCCCAGAGCTTGGCGAATGAGGCCTTGTAGGCCTCGATGTCCATGTCGATGAACGTGCCGCGGGCGCGCGTGCCACCGGTTGCCGCACCGACCAGAATGTCGAACGGCGCATGGGCTTTGAACAGCGCGCCGAGGGCCGCGCGATCCAGGACATCGCACGCCTGGAGTGTGATCCCCTTGGGGATCTCTCCTGCTCGGTCCGGATTGCGGCTCACGGCGACCACCGTCGCTCCCAATGCGGCGAGCTGCTTGGAGGCGGCAAGGCCGATGCCCGATGTGCCGCCGATGACGAGTGCCTTCTTTCCCGATACGTTCATGTTGCTGATATCCTCGTTGCGCAAGCGCTACTGCCCCAACAAGCATACCCGGCGCACCCCGTTGTCGCCAGCCAAAGGAGCCTCACGATGCCGCGATTGCCATTTCCTGCGGACACAGAAGCCTTCAGCGACGAGACGCGCGCCGCTGTCCGGCACATCCTGGCAACCAGAAACAGCATGCCGCCGCCGAGCAGCTATCTCTCCTATGCTGGGCAGGCGGGCGTCCGGCTGTCCGATCTTCTCGATCACCTGCGCAATCACACGTCGCTGACGCAGGCCGAGTCGGAACTTGCAATCTGCACCGCGGCCCGTGCCGCTAACGCCGACTACATCTGGAACGCTCACGTCAAGCTCGGCTTGGCCGCTGGCACGCGCGCGGAAGCGATCGACATCGTCGACACCCATGGTCCGCTGGACGGACTCACGGCTGATGAAGCCATGATCATCCGTTTTGGGCGCGAACTTTTAGAATCTCCGGCAGTTAGCGACGAAACCTTCAACGCGGTGCGCGAGCGCTTCGGCGAAAAAGGTCTGATGGAACTCATCGCGCTCATGAGCGCGTACTTGATGAACGCCACGATTTTGCGCGCGCTGGAGCACAAAGCGGCGCCGGACGCGCGGCATCTGGCACCGCGTCGCTGATCGTTTCGGGAGACTGTTGCAGTCGGATCAGGTTGGCCGCGGTCGATTGGCGTCGAGAAACATGCGCACATGGCGCAGAGCCAGCGGGATCTGCTCCGGCTTCTCCTTCCACGGGTAGAGGCTGACCTGCGCGCTCGGCGCAAGCATCGCGGCCTCCATCGCCACGGCGTAGGGATGGGACGGAACGTCGTCCGGCAGAATCAACACTGGCGTTTCACAGGTGCGCACGAAATCGCGTGTGACGGTGAAAACGAAATCGAGGTTGGTGCGGTACATTTTGGTCAGGTACGCATCGACCTGCGCCGATGTGATCTCCGGTCGGCGCGCGATCAGCGCCGGCCCCCAGCCCTTGGAATTGTTGTCGTAGAAGAGATCGCGCATTTCGGGGCGTGATCCGCTCGGCTGTGCGAGAACGCCGGCGACGACGCGATCCGGCGCCCGCTTCAGCAAGTTCCAGATGAACGGACCACCGATGCAGAATCCGAGTACCATGAATTTGGCGATGCCAAGGTGATCCATCAGCCCGAGCTGGTCGTC
>LNEA01000243.1 GCA_001464855.1 Rhizobiales bacterium Ga0077530 | reverse complement strand
ACATGATGCCCCATGCTCTCGAGCATTTTGCCGGTGTCCTTGACCGCCTGCGCGACCTCCGCGTCGACTGCAGCGCCGAACAGCTCCGTCAACACGATGCCAATTTTGAGACGCGGGGTCGGCGCGTTCACATACGACGCGAACGACTGCGTGGGCCGCGGAATGACGAACGGGTCACCAATCTGAGGCTTCGAGACCCAGTCGAGCATCGTCGCCGCATCACGCAACGTCTTGGCCTGGATGTGGTTGGCCGAGAATCCGAGACCGCCCTCGTCAGCGACCGGCCCGATCGACACGCGCCCGCGCGACGGTTTGAGCCCGACGCCGCCGCACCAACTCGCGGGAATGCGGATCGACCCGCCGATGTCCGAGCCGTGCGCGATCGGCACCATGCCGCTCGTGACCGCTGATTGCGCTCCACCCGATGAGCCGCCTGCCGAATAACCCTTCTTCCAGGGGTTCGACGTATTGCCGAACATCGTGCTCTCGGTCGTTGCAGACATCGAGTATTCGGGTGCCGCCGTACGGCCGAGGATATTGACGCCCGCCGCCTTGAGCTGATCTGTGAAGTAGGTGCTCGTGGTGACCGTCATGCCCCGGCACAGCCGCGAGCCGAACTCGATGAGCCGGCCCTGCTCGTGGCCGAACACATCCTTCATCAGGAAGGGCACGCCGCGGAACGGGCCATGGCCTAACGACTCCTCGTCGAGCGCTTCGATGCGGTCCTCATAGGTCTCGATGACCGCCTTGGTCTCACCGTTGACGGCCTTGATCGCTGCCACCGCCGTACGAGCCAGCTCCGTCGGCGTCACGTCGCCTTTGGCGACAAGCTCACCGAGGCCGAGACCGTCATAGGATGCGTATTCGTCGAGCTTCATCGCAGCAGACTCCATCGGCAGGGTCGATCCATGCGGACAAAGCTATGCCATGACGTCGAATTGTAAAAGTGAAAGGGCCCCACTCACGGCGTTAGGAGCGGGCGCTGAGAATAATGTCGGCGCCATCCTTCAGCACCTCGAGCCGAATTCCCGCCGTCTGAGCGAGCCGGCAGGTGTAGTACGTCTGTACAGTCAGCGCATCGATCGGTGGCACGTTTTGGCCGGTCAGGAATTCCACGAGATGCGTCGGCGGCCGCGCCCCCTGCCCGCGGCAGCGCACGAGGAAACCCGGATGATTCGGCCGCTGGTCGATGGCAACGGCAAGTTCGCCGCCTTTCAGCAGCGCCGATAAACCCAGCGAGACGAGATTGAGCAGCAGCTTGACCTTGTCTTTGGCCATGTAGCCGGCCGGCCCCTGCCACACCAGCGCGTGCTTGCCGCCCTTGACGACATACTCGCGGCAGATCTCTTCGGCCATCCGCAGGTCGATCGAATCGCCTGCCGAGCCCGCCGCCCCGTATGCGAAGCGCGCGAATTTCAGCCGGACCGTCGCCTGACTGGTGACGTTGCGGATCATGTCCAGCGCGTATTCGCGCGACTCCGGATCGTCTTCCTCGTCCAGCATCTCGAGGCCATTGTTGATGGCGCCGACCGGATTGATCACATCGTGGCAGACCTTGCTGGCGATCAGCGCCGCAAGCTCCATGTCATTCGGTTGTGTTTGCTGGCTCATTGCCCCGCCTCGTGCAGTCGGTTGCGCAATCGACGGCGGCTCAAGGACATGCCTACGCGAGCGCTACGGGGTCGGCCGCTTGCGGTTTCATTCATTGATCTGATACACGCGCACGAGATTCGCGCCAAGCGTGGACCGGTCCGGCGTTGGAATTGAGTAGATCGATGGTGCATTATCGCCGCAATCGACGGACAATCGTTCGACGCGACGGCGTTATCCAAGGGCTGAAATGACAAAAGTCGACCACATCCACCTCGCATCGGCGCTGATTCCCGCGGTGCTTGCGGCTGGCGCGATCGAGATGCGCCACTATCGCTCCGGTGTCACGGTGGAGGCCAAAGCCGATCAGAGCCCGGTGACGATCGCCGATCGCGAGGCCGAAGCGGTGCTCATCGCCGCGATAACGGCCGCCGCCCCCGCCATCCCGATCATCGCCGAGGAGGCGGTCTCGGCTGGCCAAATGCCAGCGATCGGTGCCGAGTTCTTCCTCGTCGATCCGCTCGACGGTACCCGCGAGTTCATCGAGCAGCGTGGCGAGTTCACCGTCAACATCGCGCTGGTGCGGGACGGCGCGCCGGTCTTTGGCATCGTCTACGCGCCGGCAACGGAGGAGCTTTACGTCACGCTCGGACCGAGCGCTGCTGCGATGGCGCGGATGGCGCCGCGTGAAACACCGATCGCACTCACCGACATCGACCTCGCACCGATCCGCACGCGGTGCCCCGATCAGTCAGCACTGTGCGCGCTCGCCAGCCGCTCTCACAGCAACGCCGAGACCGAGGCTTTCCTCGGCCGCTACCGCATCGCGCAGCGGACCAATGCGGGCTCGTCACTGAAATTCTGCGCCATCGCCCGTGGTGCCGCCGACATCTACCCGCGGCTCGGCCCGACGATGGAATGGGACACTGCCGCCGGCCATGCCGTGTTGCTCGCAGCCGGTGGCGCCGTCACGACCCTCGACG
Source organism: Rhizobiales bacterium Ga0077530 (assembly GCA_001464855.1). Lineage (GTDB taxonomy): Bacteria > Pseudomonadota > Alphaproteobacteria > Rhizobiales > Hyphomicrobiaceae. The sequence goes on along the minus strand of LNEA01000243.1, from coordinate 27 downwards.
GCGCACCACTTCGCTACGGCAACACCG
>LNEA01000242.1 GCA_001464855.1 Rhizobiales bacterium Ga0077530 | reverse complement strand
GTGGACATCCCGAGTTGAGCAATTCGGCAACGCGGGGGCCAGTGACAATGAGGCCGATTTGTCGATGACCGACATCGACCAGCGACGCTGCCTGGCCGGGCAACGATTGAGCGAGCGCGGCACCGATCGTTGATCCCTCCGCGTCCGGCATCAGCAGCAGCCACTCGTCGGGGCCGAGCCACAGCGCCGCGCAGTCTCCTTCGGCGTGAGCGCGCATTGGGGTGGTCGGCAGCGCAACACCATACGCCGCAGAACAAAGCTCCGGCGCACCGCGATAGATGACGCGCGCTGACGGACCTGGGTCCGTCACGGCGGCCACACCGACCTTCGACGGCAACGACAGACCAGCGAGCGGCGACGTCCGCGACATCACGAGATCAGCCATCGAGCCGTACTCCTTTCGGGTCGAGGAATACCGGCGCCACAACCTCAACCACCACATCGCCCGCTGGCATCGGCACGTTGAGCCGCTCTCCGATGCGCTTGCGTCCATCTGCGACCAATGCCAACGTGATCGACCGGCCGAGCGCCGCGCTCCAATACGCCGACGTGACATGACCAAGCGCCGACGTGCCGACCGGCGGGCGCGCATGCTCCGTCACTTGAGCGCCCTCCTCGAGTACCCGCGCCGGATCCGAAGTCAGCAGTCCCACGAGTTGCTTGCGCCCCGCGCGTACGATGTCCGGGCG
>LNEA01000241.1 GCA_001464855.1 Rhizobiales bacterium Ga0077530 | reverse complement strand
TTCAAGATCGCCGGTGTCACGATTCCGCTGCCGGCGTGGCTCAAGGCGACGATCGGTCTCGCGCTGCCGATCATGGCCAACATCGCCGAGATCGTGCGCGGCGCCGTCAACTCGATCCCGACAGCGCAGTGGGAGTCGGCGGAGAGCCTCGCCTTCACGCGTCTCCAGACGCTGTGGCGGATCATTCTCCCGCAGTGCGTGAAGCGCATGATCCCGCCGTGGATGAACTGGTACGCGATCCTGACAATGTCGACGCCGCTGATCTCGATCGTCGGCGTCAACGATGCCATGACGCTGACGCAAGACGCGCTCGCCTCCGAGCAACGCACAGATCTGCTCATGCCGATGTACGGGTTGCTGCTGCTGTTCTTCTTCGTCTACTGCTATCCGATCGCGCGCTGGACCATCCGGCTGGAGCGCAAGTATGCCGTCCGTATCTGAAGGAAAATCCATGACCGCCGCGTCAAGCTGGACGCCGGACCAGCCGATCATCGCCGTCAAGGACGTGCACCAGTCATTCGGCATGTTCGAGGTGCTGAAAGGCGTGTCGTTCAATGTCCGCAAAGGCGAAGTTGTTTGCATCATCGGACCGTCCGGCTCCGGCAAATCGACGCTGCTCCGCTGCATCAACGCGCTCGTTCCGATCAACAGCGGCTCGATCAAGGTCGAAGGGCAGGAGGTTCACGACCCCGCACTCGACAAGCTCGAGTTGCGCAAGAAGGTCGGCATGGTGTTCCAGTCCTACAACCTCTTTCCGCATAAGACGGCGCTCGAGAATGTGATGATGGCGCCGATCCATGTGCTGAAGCGGCCGGTGGCCGAGGTCGAGGCGCAAGCACGCCGCCTGATCAGCAAAGTTCGCCTCGAAGGCAAGGAGGGCGCTTATCCCGGCGAGCTTTCAGGCGGGCAGCAGCAGCGCGTCGCAATCGCGCGGTCGCTCGCCATGAACCCGGACGTCATGCTGTTCGACGAAGTGACCGCGGCGCTCGACCCGGAGACGGTAAAAGAAGTGCTCGTCACCATCCGCGAACTCGCCGAAGAAGGCATGACGTGCATCCTCGTGACACACGAGATGGGATTCGCTCGCGAAGTGGGCGACCACATCTACTTCACCGATCGCGGCGTGATCGTCGAGCATGGACCGCCGGAAACCTTCTTTGCGAGCGCGAGCGATCCACGCACGCGCGCATTCCTGAGCCAGATCCTATGACGATGGAGACCTGATATGGCGCGATCGACAGGCACTGACGCAGACGCTTTGTGGGCGCGCGCCGATCGCCACCTCGTGCGCTACGGCCACTATTTCCAGCCGGTGATCATCGATAAGGCACAGGGCGCCTTCATGACCACCTCCGACGGCCGCCGCATTCTCGATTTCGCGTCGGGGCAGATGAGCACGATCCTTGGCCACAGCCATCCGGAGATCACGGCGGTGATCCGTGAGCAGGCGGGCGAACTCGTGCACCTCTACAGTCAGCTCCTGTCGCGGCCGGTGATCGACCTCGCGGAGATGTTGGCTAAGCTGGCGCCGGGTGAGCTCAGCCGCGTCCTGCTGCTCTCGACGGGCGGCGAATCGAACGAAGCCGC
>LNEA01000240.1 GCA_001464855.1 Rhizobiales bacterium Ga0077530 | reverse complement strand
TCGATCCACCTGAAGGAACCGCCCGACACCACAGTGGGGAGGGAGGTGTGTGGCGATGCGGCGCCGGACGGTTCCTTCGGGCAGATGGCCCTTCAACGGTCCGCGCAAGCTCCGCAGGCTCTATACGCGAACACACTTCAGGCCAAGCTCCGGTGCGTTCTCAGCGGGGTCGCAAGATCACACCGGGCAGTCCCACCGATCCCCGAGCAGTTCAAGGACCAGTGCGAGAGAATTCTTTGGCGACGGCCCGTTGACTGCTGCTACGCAAAACTGACTACAGCACCGGGCCGCCGCTTTCTTCAGGAGCGCTCGAAACCCGTTCTGCGATCCGCACGATCACGAGACTGGGCAACTTCGACCGCCCCTAGCACGCGGACGAATCAACGGCGCCGCAGCGGCAGCCGCTCACGTCTCGACTCGCGCGCGCAATAGACGTCGCACGAGCAAAAGTTGGCGTTTTATTGGAGTTCGGCGAGGGCCAGATTCTGTCGGCCGCGGCGTGCTTCCTCGAGCATGGGCACATGCTCAGGGCATGGGACCCCGGAGGTCAGACCGGTCGAGCGGTCGAGCACCAGGACCGTGCAGTTGGGCAGAGTCGCCGGTCGAACCGCCTGCTGCCGCGCCACGATGACAGGCTGCTGGCGGATCACAACGCTCATGGTCGTGTCCGGCCCCTTCAGCACCACGGCGCTGAGAAAACTCCAGAACCCGATGAGATGCCAGAAGATCGCCCCGATCAGGAAGCCTCCGAGCCCCCACGCGATCGGCGCCCCGAGACCTGACAAGCGGCCACGCCGACCGATCTCGCGTAGCAGTCCGTCGACCCCAAACCGTCGGACTCGGGCGAGGAACGGCATCTCGCGCACGCTATCGGCCGCCGCCTGGAGCGCGCTGCCACTCGAATCGAGGATCGATTTCGACATGCCGCGCCTCTATCGGCGAACAATCGACACGTTGTCCACAGGCACCGGCTCGCCAAGGTCCGCGCCGGCCGTCAGATTCTCCGCCCCGTCCCTTGCCCCGACGGGCCGCTGGAGCGGGCCGGCGGTACGTACATGCGCGGCGACCGGCACAGCCGCGACTGGTCCTCGTTGCGGCCGCAGCGCGTCGGCTCGCCGTCGCGGGTGAAACAGATGCGGACCTCGCGCATCCGGTTGCCGGGCCCACCGCAGGCAACGCCCAGCATGTCGGGCTTCAATTCGGGATTGGCTTCGACGAACGCGCTTACGACCGCCTCCGGTGACGTCGTGAAATCGTCGTTCGGCATCACAAAGCGCGGGGGAATCTTCACCGAGCTGAACAGCCGACGCGAGAGGCCGTAGTAACCCTCCGGCGAAAGCCCGGAACACGTGCCGTGCTTGCGATACTCGTGAATGATGAGGCGTCGGCTCGGCATTATATCGAGCATGCTGTTGATCAGCCGCTCCGGGACGAACGGGCGCTCCCGGGTCCGGCAATCCTGCGGCCATCCCCGCTCATGCTGCGGCCACAGCCCATGGAGGACGAACGCGAAGCGACGGCCATCGCGGCGGTTGCATTGCTGATCGTCACGGTCGCCGGCGCGTGACGCGCAATAGGTCGGGCTCCACGACAGAACGAGGGCGTAATAGTCGAAGCGTCCGGGAACATTGCGTTCCTGGCCGCGATCGTAGGGTGCCCGCCCGCCAGGTCCCGGGCCGGTCTGCGCCGACGCAGACAGTGGTGCGCACAGTCCGGCCACCAGCATCAGCAAGGCCATACGTTTGATCGGCATCGCGGCACTCTCCCGTCTGCAAGCGCGCCCGGAGAGGCGCCCCTTTCAAGCGCGCGCAATATAGCGGCCTCGCCCGCGACCGCAAATCGTATCGCGCACCCTGCCACCACGGAAGGTTCGGGCTCCGGCGAAGCATCAGGCGCCTTCGGCGCGGTACCGATCCAAGGACATCTGGCCGAAGGAGCCCGCCATGCTGACCTGCATCATCCGCTACCACATCGACCCGACGAAGAAAGACGCCTTTGCCACCTACGCCCGCAATTGGGGCCAAGCGATACCGCGCTGCGGCGCCGACCTGATCGGCTATTTCGCGCCCCACGAGGGGTCGAGCACTCTGGCCTACGGCATTTACAACATCGCCAGCCTC
>LNEA01000239.1 GCA_001464855.1 Rhizobiales bacterium Ga0077530 | reverse complement strand
ATGATCGCGGTCATCTTCGAGGTCCGCCCAGCCGAAGGCCAGAAGCAGCACTATCTCGACATCGCCGCCGGGCTCCGGCCGATCCTCGAGGAGGTCGACGGTTTCATCTCCGTCGAGCGGTTCCAGAGCCTGACCGATCCGGGCAAGATCCTGTCGCTGTCGTTCTTTCGCGACGAAGCCTCGATCCAGCGCTGGCGTAACATCAGCGCCCACCGCGCGGCGCAATCCAAGGGACGCGGCGGCGTCTTCGAGGGCTACCGCCTGCGCATCGCCGGTGTCATCCGCGATTACGGCATGCACGACCGCGCCGAAGCGCCGGACGACAGTCGATCGGCCCACAGCGAATAGGCCCGGCAGAACCTGGATCGCGGCCCTAGAGTTCCGGCAACTTCGGGCGCCGGATGGCCGGTGCGCGCCCAACGATGTCGCGGCCCGGGAAATGATCCTGCGCATAGGCC
>LNEA01000238.1 GCA_001464855.1 Rhizobiales bacterium Ga0077530 | reverse complement strand
GCGAGATTAAGGATCGCGTTGTGCGACGCGCTCTCGAGCAGCACCGGCGGCGTGATATTGGCCGCTTCGCACGCTGTATCGAACCAGTTGCGAGAACCGAACCCTCGGTTCAGCGCGAGCAGCTTCTGTCTCGCCAGATTGCCAATCTCAAGCGTTCGGTTCTGGCTGAACTCGCTGTCTGCGGGCACGACCGCAATCACGTGCACAGGGTAGAGTAGACGGCCGACGAAGCGATCGTCCCCCACCGGAATGTACGCGAGGTGCACATCGCCGCGCTCCAATCTCGACACGAGGCTCGTCCCGCCGTCCTCGACGATTCTGATCTCCACGCCAGGATGCCGCCTCCGGTGACCCGCGAGAAACCCGGCAAGGACCGCTTCAATCATCGGCGGCGTCGCACCAACCGTGACGATGCCCGTCTCGCCAGCGCGCAAAGCACTCGCGCGCTCGCGAAGTGCATCCGCTTCCGCCAGAACACGACGGCTGCGACGCAGCAAATCCTCGCCGTCCGACGTCAATTGGACGCGACGGCCTACGCGCGCGAAGAGCGTGACACCCAACGTCGCTTCGAGACTCTGGATCTGTCGGGTTGCGGCCGGCTGACTGAGATTGAGGCGCGCCGCCGCTCGTGTCACCCCGCCGGCATCCGCAATGGCAACGAACGTGCGCAGCTGGTGCAGGTCCATCCGTAAATCCATTTTTTGCATCGATTATTGACCAATAAATGCATTGGACAGATTTATCAACTCGACCCAAATTGCGGCCGAAACGCCCCCTGACCGGCCGTGGCGTCATTATTTTCGGAGATGACGTCGATGTCCGCGACACTGATGATGGTGCTGCTCGCCACCATGGTCGCGACCTCGTTCCTTTCGGGCATCTTCGGCATGGCCGGCGGCATGATCCTGATGGGCATACTTCTGGCGCTGCTGCCGCTGCCGGCCGCGATGGCGCTGCACGCCGTTGCCCAGATCGCATCGAACGGCTGGCGCGGCGTGCTGTGGATCGGTCACGTGCGCTGGCGCGCGGCGGCGGCCTACATCATCGGATGCCTGATAGCACTCGTCGCATGGTCGTTCTTCCGCTACGTGCCATCGAAGCCGCTGGCGTTATTTGCGCTGGGCATCACGCCATTCTTGCTCCTGCTCCTGCCGGCCCGCCTCAAGCCCGATCCCGAAAACCTGCTCCACGGAGCATTTTACGGCACCGCCTGTATGACCCTGATGCTGCTCACTGGCGTCGCGGGCCCGCTGGTCGACAGCTATTTCCTCGGCGGGCGACTGAACCGCAAAGAGATCGTCGCAACGAAGGCGATTTGCCAGATCTTCGGACACGGCGCCAAGCTCCTGTATTTCGGCGGCCTTATTGATCAGGCAGCGTCCGTCGATCCGTGGCTTGTCATCTGGGTTGTTGCGGCATCGATGATCGGGACGGCGTTTGCCAAGCCGGTGCTCGAACGCTTGAACGACACGGATTACCGCACCTGGGCCCAGCGCATCATTACAACGATCGCTTGCGCCTATCTGCTACAGGGGGGCTATCTTATGGCCGCCTCGGCACTCTGACGGATCTGCAGGAGGACACCATGTCATCGAACATCGAAGCCCTCATTCTCGACCTCGTCGAATGGGTGGCAAAGGAGCCGCGAAGCTATGACGAGGTCATGGACGCGTGGCGCACGTCGTGCCCACGGCTCACGGTGTGGGAGGATGCGGTCGACCGTGGACTCGTTCAGCGCGAAGCGACAGCCGCCGACGGCGTCGTCGTCCGAGTAACGCCGGCCGGTCGCGCCCATCTCGTCGAACATGGCCGAGCAACTTCGACCACACCCCGTCATGCAGCGGCAACCGGCGCGGCTGGTTTCACGCCGACATCACCGCGCGTCTAATCTAGCGATACCTATCGTTACGCCGCCACTCCATGGCGCGCCGCAAATGCCGCCAGTTCCGGATGCGGCATCGGGCTCTCGCGCTGCAAGTATGCGAGCAACTCAATCTCGTTGGCGTCGAGCGCGCCGTCCTTGCCGAGCCGTTCAAGCAGCCACTGGCATTCGGCATCGTCGATCCGCTCCTGGGTGACGATCTCCAGACGCTGCCGCTCGAGCCGCGCCATCGCGCGCTCCTCGCTCGACTGCATCCGGAACGTGCTCCACACGCTGCCGGCGCCGCCAGCCACCATCCGACCGAGGAATTGACCGATGCGCTCGCGCGCGCTGTTGGCGTCGTCACCACGCCCGATCGACCCTGAAAGCAACGATGCGGCGCCGCGTGAATCCGCGTCGTTCGCCCACACTTCGAGGCGCAATGCCTCTTCCCGCGGTGGGATATGGTGGCCGAGGCTCGACAGCACGGATGCGCCGACAGCCTTCACGAACAGTTCGGTCCACGCGGGCGACGTCCGCCCCGGCGCCACCGCCTTGTTGATCTCGATCAGGATTTCCGCTTCCGCGCGTGTCACGGCGATGCCGCCGTCGCCGGCAAAGGCGTAAAGGATGCGGCGCAAAAGGTCGATTTCGCCCTGGCCAATCGTGCCGGGCTGAAGCATTTGGCCAACGCGCGTCACGCCGACACCGGACACGACAGCGTTGCGCACCTGAGCCAGCGCGAATGCAGCGAGGCTGGGCGGCGACCAGCGCGCCGCATCCAGGACATTGAGCAGCAATTCGAGTTCGGTGTGCGTCTCGACGCGTCCGTTGCGGCTGATCCTCGCAACCAGCCAGTCGGCCTTGTCAACGATGATGTAGCCGTCGGGCTCGGTCTGATGGACGATGTAGTCGGTCAGGGCTTCGATGAAGAACGGCGGCCACGCGGCATCGGTGATGCGGCAGGCACTGTTCAGTGAAACGAGCGCTTCGGCCTCGGACGTGGAGATTGCGCCGTCACCATTGAACGCGCGCCGCATGGCCAGCACGTCGCTGTCGCGAATGCTGCCCCGAGCGCAAATCTCATCAACCGATACGCCATTCAAAATACCCATCGCGCCCCACCCCGGAACCTTGACGAACAAGGTCCCAGGCTAGGTCGATATGGTTACGTTTCTGGAAACAGACGTGACAAAGTTGAACTAAGTCGCAATCTTGAGATCGATTGCCTTCGGCCCCTTGCCGCGCTTGTCCGGCTCGGTATCGAAGGAGATGCGCATCCCCTCCGCCAGCGCGCCGACATCGGACCGCTCAACCGCCGAGACATGCACGAACACATCGGTGCCACCGTCATCCGGTTTGATGAAACCGTAACCCTTCGTCTGATTGAAGAACTTGACTACGCCCGTCTGCCGCATTGCCTGCCATCCTTCTCCACGCGGGCTATGACCAACCGGTCTCGGCTTCCCGATGGCGGCTGATCGGTCGCACCCTCGTGACGTACAACTGCGAGCAGGTTGAACTACCTGCAGAGAAAAATATCCGTCCGCCAAATCATGCGATCAAAGCACAGTTCCGTGAAGCTCTTGCAGCGAGGCAAAGCGCCGAAAAACCAGGCAAAATGGCGTATTTTCAACCGTTGGCGCGGGCAGTGAGAGGGGCAATTCGGCCCGTCGCGCCGCCGCCGTCGGACAGACGCTCGGCAAGTATCGGAAGCAGCACGCCGAGGTCCGCTTCGAGGGTGAACGGTGGATTGAGGACGACAAGTCCACAGCCGTTGAGACGATTGGGATCAGCGGGCGCGCGAATCAGCAATTCGATCGCCAGTGATTCGGGTGGCGCGATCGTCGCGAGCGCCTCATAGAACCGCGCGAGCGGTCGCGGATCCTTGATCGGATACCACAGCAGATAAACACCACCACCGAAGCGCCGTCGCGCGTTGTCGAGGCCGGTGACAATACGATCGAGCTCTCCAGGTTCCTCGAACGGCGGATCGACCAGAATGACTCCGCGCCGCTCTTTCGGTGGGAGCTGTGCTTTCAATGCCAGCCAACCATCCAGTTCGAGCACTTTCGCGCGCCGATCGCGGGCCAGCGTCCGCCGCAGGGTGGCGGCGTCCTCCGGATGCAACTCGTTCGCCACGAGCCGATCGTCCGCGCGCATTAGCGCGAGCGCGAGGCAGGGCGATCCGGGATAGCGGCGCGGCGCGCCGTCCGGATTGAGTGCGGCGACCGCATCCAGGTAAGGTTTCATTAACTCGGCGGCCGCCGCCGGCAGTGGTTCGGCGTCAGGCCCGATCAGCCGGCCGATGCCTCCCCGCCATTCCCCCGTCTTGCCCGCCTCTTCGCCAGCAAGGTCGTACATCCCGATTCCGGCATGCGTGTCGATCACGCGGAACGGCGCCGCCTTCTTGGCCAAATGGATGAGCGTGAGCGACAGAACGACGTGCTTCACCACGTCGGCGAAGTTTCCTGCATGATAGGCGTGACGATAGTTCATGGCTCAGCGTCGAGCACCTGCACGGCCGCCTTGTCAAGCGCGCCGTGGCGTACCCGTTCTCCCTGACGCGTCTCGGCGCGCCCACAATCCGCACGTCTGAGGTCGATTTTGTTCTGATTGGAGAACCGCGAGCCCTGTGAGATACATGACATGTCACACATGGGCCGGCACGAGGCCCGAATAGACCGCCGGCTCCCCATGCAAAAGCCCTCCGAACCCACCCCACCCGCCCTTCCCTGGTGGCGCGATCCGATGCACCGGGCGGTGCACGCCGTCGGTATCACCCAGATCACGGCCTGGGGCACCGCTTTCTACTGCCTCGGCGTGCTCGCCGGCCCGATCGGCCGCGACCTCGACTTCACGCGCAGCTTCGTGTTCCTAGGCTTCACCATGGCGATTCTGACCCAGGGCCTGGTCTCGGCCCCGATCGGTCGCCTCATCGACCGCTGGGGTGGACGCAATGTGATGTGCGTCGGCGTCGTCCTGATCGCCATCGGGCTCGCGTTGCTTGCCCAAGTTCGCGACTGGGTTTCCTATTTGGCGGTGTGGGTCTTCCTCGGCGTCGCCATGCGCATGTCGCTCTATGATGCCGCCTTCGCCGCCATCGTCCAGGTCGCGCCAAGCCGCGGTCGCACAGGCATCTCGTACCTCACCTTGTATGGCGCATTCGCATCGACCGTTTTCTGGGTCGTTGGTCATCAGCTCGAGGAAGCACTCGGCTGGCGGCAGACCCTGCTGATCTTTGCGGCCCTCAACCTGGTCGTCTGCCTGCCGTTGAACTGGTGGGGGCTGGCCAAGAGGGAAGAACGGCCGAAAGATACGCAGGCATCGACGATGGGGGCGCGACCCGTCGATGGCAAGCCGCTCGAAGGGCGCGCGCGCACGATCGGCATGATCCTTTTCGCACTCATCATGTCGCTGAATGGCTTCGTCTTCGGCGTGGTGTCGGTCCAGCTCGTGCCGTTGTTCGAGACCGCCGGCATGGCCACCGCCACCGCGGTGTGGATCGCCTCGCTCAAGGGCGTCGCTCAGTTCGGCGGCCGAGTCATCGAGATCGTTTTTGGCCGCAACCTGCACGCCTTCACCGTCGCCCGCTTCGCGATCGGCGCGCTGCCCTTCTCGCTGCTCCTGCTCCTGTTCAGCAACGGCGCCTTCGGACCGATCCTCGCCTTCACGCTCCTGATGGGCGCCTCGCAAGGCGTCATCACCATCGTGCGCGGGGCAGTTCCGCTGGCGCTGTTCGGCGCTGAAGGCTACGGGCGCATTCTCGGCCTGATCGCGACGCCCATTCTCGTCGTCAGCGCCCTCGCTCCGACGGTCTACGCTCTGATCCTCGACATCTGGGGAAGCACGGTGGGCGTGACGATCCTGTTCATCAGTGCGCTTCTGGCCATGCTGGCGATCGAGCTGATGGGACGCTGGTATCGCAAAAACCAAGCCGGCCTCTGACCCGCAGACGTAGTACTCAGCGTCGCGGCCCGATCACGTGGTTCTGCACGCCGCTCGTACCAAGCTGTGGCCGCTTGGAACTGATAAGGCCGGCATTGACACCCGCCCACCCGATTTCGCCCGAGAGCCGACCGTATTCGATCTTGGGGCAGCGGTTCATCACCACTTTGAGACCCGCGGCTTCCGCTTCCGCCGCGGCCTCGTCGTTGCGCACCGAGAGCTGCATCCAGATCACCTTCAGCGCAAGCTTGTCCTTGAGCGCGATACACTCGCGCACGATGCCGAGTGCGGCCTCGGAATTGCGGAACACGTCGACCATGTCGACCTGCTGATCGATGTCCGCAAGGCTGGCGACGACCTTCTGGCCGAGGATTTCCTGCCCCGCGAGTCCTGGATTGACCGGGATGACCGCAAAGCCTTTGCCCAGGAGATACTTCATCACGAAATAGCTGGGGCGGTTGATGTTCGCCGAAGCGCCGACCATCGCGACGACTTTGATCCCATTCAGGATCGCGGCAATGTAGGCGTCGTCATAACGGTCGTGATTCATGTCGGCCTCGGCGCCGGAAGCTGCGGTCGGCCGTGCGCATCGAGCGGCCAGAACGGATTGTACGCGATCTCCCAGAGAAAACCGTCGGGATCGGCAAAGTAGCCCGCGTATCCGCCCCAGAACACTTTCCGCGCCGGCTGCGTCACGCGTCCGCCCTTCTCCGCCGCGAACGCCATCGCGGCATCGACGGCCGCTTCGCTGTCGAGATTGATCGCCAGCGACATCCGCGCACCCGCGCCGCCGGTCTCAACCGCGACCGCCGCATCCTCGGCGAGATCCTTGCGGCCGAACAATCCGAGCAGGACGCCATTCATATCGAAGAACGCAACGTCCACACTGTCGACATCAGCGGCGCGAAACCCGACGACCCCGAGCGTCACGAGCGTCATGCGTTGTGGAAGCACGCTCAATCGCCCTTCCAGTCCGGCGGGCGCTTCTGGATAAAGGCGCCAATGCCTTCCTCGGCGTCGCGATGCATCATGTTGCGGACCATGACCTCGCTCGCATAGGCATACGCGTCGGAGATCGGCAACTCGAGCTGCGCGTAGAAGGCTTCCTTGCCGATCGCGACGACCGCCGGCGACTTGCTCGCGATCGTGCGTGCGACCTCGAGTGCCACGTCGAGTGCCGCGCCCTCGGCCACGACACGATTGACCAACCCATAATTGGCAGCGCTCTGTGCGTCGATCAACGCACCGAGCAGCAGCATCTCCATCGCACGCTTTCTCGGCACATTGCGCGATAGCGCCACCATGGGCGTCGAGCAGAACAGCCCGATGTTCACCCCGGGGGTCGCAAATCGCGCCGCGGCGCCCGCGACCGCCAGATCGCATGTCGCAACGAGCTGGCATCCAGCCGCCGTCGCGACGCCTTCGACCGCCGCAACGAACGGCTTCGGCGACCGCAGGATCGACGTCATCACCGCCGCGCAACGATCCATCGTGAGACGGTAGAAGTCGCGCCCGCGATCCGCGTCGGTTCGATGGGCGGCGAGTTCCTTGAGATCATGTCCGGCACAGAATGCCGGACCCGTCGCCGCCAGAACCACCGCGCTGACGCCTCGATCGGCGGATAGCCTATCGATCGCTCCCTGCAATGCCGCGAGCAGGTCGAGGCTCAGGCTATTGCGAGCGTCCGGCCGCATCAGCGTTACGATTGCGATCGCCCCGCGGCGCTCCTCACGCAAGACTGTGGAGCACACGTCGTCGGTGGTGTGCTCCGGGGCGCGATCCTGCATCTGCCTGCCCTTGCGCGACGTCGGCCTCGACTACTGCTGCCCCAGCGCTTTCTCGAGCGCCGCGCGATGCTTCGAGACCACCGCCACATTGGCCGGGAATTTGACCGGCGGCGTGTTTTTCAGTGCGTCGTTCAGCTCATCGAGCATCTGCTTCTTCTCCGCCGCGGCAATCTGGGTGTCGGCGGTGATGTCAGCGATCTCCTTCTTGATCAGTTCGATCGGATCGGAATACTTGCCGGTGTCCGGATCGATGCCGCTCAGGATGACAGAGATGTTGTAGGCAACGTCATCGTATTCGGTGTAATCGTTGAAGCCGTGCTTCTTCGCGATTGCGTCGAGTTCGGCCTGCTGCTTGTCTGTCGGCGCCGCGCCTTCCTTGGCGGGGTTCGCCTCGATAAACTTGGTGATGTCGGGTTGCGCCGAGATGAATCCCTGGACATGCTTCTCGGTCAACTGGATCTGATTAAACGCCTCCTGCGCTCCGGCCAGCGGCACGGACAGGAGCGACGCGAGACCGACCGCCACCGCTGCCGCCAGTGCGGCAAGAGTTCCAAACCTGCTGAGCATTGAGCCTTCTCCTCGTTCGAAGTCTTTCAAGTGCGCGTCACGCGCCAAACTTGGACTTTCATGCCGGCGACGTCATAGCAGATCACCAGAGTGGGACGCCATTAAGGATGTCAACAGATACCCCGCTACCGAAACACCTTTCCGCGAGCGCCGTGACCGAACTGATCGACGAGGCGTTTCCCCAGATTCACGCCGCCGGCCGCGTCATGGAGATCGAGCAGATCGGCCCCGACTCCGCACGCGTCCGCATGCGGCTCAACGATCGCAATACCCGCCCGGGCGGCACCATTTCCGGGCCAGCCATGTTTACGCTCGCCGATTTCTCCATCTATGCGGCGCTGATCGGACGGCTTGGCGCCCCGGCTATCCCGTCGGTGACGAGCAACCTCAACATCACCTTCCTCATGCGACCACCCCCGCGCGACGTTATTGCCGAAACCCGTCTCGTGCGTGTGGGCCGCCGGCTCGCCTATGCCGATGTCGCCCTCTATTCCGACGGTGGGTCCGATATCATCGCGCACGCAACCGGCACCTATGCCCTCGTGGCACCTGTAAAATTTGATGGGGTATAGAGATACCGCCAATGCGGTACCATCATACCGCTTCAGTATGGCATTGATTTTCTTGATTTAAATCGCCAAAGCGATGCCTCAAACTCGTTGACCTCGGCGCGAATGCCCTCTAGAAGAAGCGCACAAAGTGCTGATCTGCGGTTTCGCGGATGCAACGCTCGTCGGACGCTACGCACCACCACTGCACGTGATCGCGCTCCGGTCATCAGACTGATCGGCACGGCGCCATTTTTCGAGGACCAACAAAATGAAGACCTACAGCGCCAAACCCGGCGAGGTGGAGAAGAAGTGGGTGTTGATCGACGCCGAGGGTCTCGTCGTCGGTCGCCTCGCCACGCTCATCGCCATGCGCCTCAAGGGTAAGCACAAACCGTCGTACACCCCGCATGTCGACATGGGTGACAACATCATCGTCGTGAATGCCGAGAAGGTCGTGTTCACCGGCAACAAGTACGAGGACAAGCGCTACGAGTGGCACACCGGGTATCCGGGTGGCATCAAGTCGCGTTCGCCCCGCCAGATCATCGAGGGCAAGTTTCCCGAGCGCGTTGTCGTCAAGGCCGTCGAGCGGATGCTCGCCCGCGGACCTCTGCAGCGCCGCCTCATGACCAACCTCAAGGTCTATGCCGGCCCCGCCCATCCCCACGAAGCGCAGCAGCCGACTCCGTTGGATGTCGCCGCGCTGAACCGCAAGAACAAGAGAGTCTGACGCCATGAACGCAGATGCCAAGTCACTCGAGGATCTCGGAAGCCTCACTGGCCAGTCGGCCGCTGCCGATGCGGCGCCCATGCACGTCCAGAAACTCGATGCCCAGGGTCGCGCCTACGCAACCGGCAAGCGCAAGAACGCAATCGCCCGCGTGTGGATTTCGCGTGGTGCCGGTCGCATCACCGTCAACGACAAGGATGTCTCGACGTACTTCGCGCGTCCGGTGCTGCAGATGATTCTGCGCCAGCCGCTCGTCGCCGCCGAGCGCATCGACCAGTACGACATCCGCGCGACGGTTGCCGGCGGTGGTCTGTCCGGGCAGGCTGGTGCTGTCCGCCACGGGCTGTCGAAGGCGCTGACCTATTTCGAGCCCGAGCTTCGGGCCGCACTGAAGAAGGGCGGCTTCCTGACGCGTGATAGCCGTATCGTCGAGCGCAAGAAGTACGGCAAGGCGAAAGCCCGCCGCAGCTTCCAGTTCTCGAAGCGCTGATCGCCAACGACCAATCGACAAAGCGAAACGGCCCGCCGAGCAATCGGCGGGCCGTTCCGTTTGTGCAGGTCGATGAGCCGTCCGTCAGGACATCGTGCCGCCGGTGACGCAATTGATCGGGCGCAGATGCACGCAGCTCGAATTGCGCGGCTTCAGGTAGAAGCGCTCCGTCATGTTGAAGGCCGACTGGATGAAGTAGTTGAACACCAGCGGGGTGTAGTTGTAGGTCGCCTCGGAGAAGATCACGCTTTCGCCCGCCACCAGAAGTCCCTGGGGAATTTCATTGAAGGTGTCGCCGCGGTTGTGCGGTGTTCCCGCCAGATTGTCCCGCGACCAGTCGACGGAGTAGGTGAGCACCGACGGATTGCCGGGGGTGCCCTGCGCGATGACGCTGACCACCTTCACATACAGCCGCTCGAGCTCATAGGGCGCGATCAGTTGCTCGACGATCTTGAGATCGCGATCAACTTGCGCCGCGGTCAATCCGGAGTTCGGTGCGCGCGCGATGAGGTCCGCCGTTGAGCTTGCCGCCTGCGTCAGGCGCCGGTCGACGGTCAGCGCCTGGCTGAACTCAATGGTGCCGACGAACAGGAAGAACATGATCGGCACGATCATCGCGAACTCGATCGCGGCCATGCCGCCGGTCTCACGGCGCAACCGGGCGAAAATCCCATTGCCGCTTTGGCGAGACCAGCGTCGCTGCAGAGCCTTCTTGACGAGTTTCATCATGTCACTGCGCACCCATCAATTGTATGGCTCGGTCCGAAACGTCGTCGCGGCCTGGATCAGGCGTGAACCGTTCGCCATGTTGCCCAGGTTGAGATACGGAATCTTGGAGGCCAGCGCCCACTCGTAGCAAACCCAGATCAGCACGACCTGATCCGCATCGCCCGGCGCGAAGGACGTGACATCACTCAGGTTGCCGGCCGCATCGAGGCACTGAGGCAGAGTCGAAGGCCCGATCGCTTCGGAATCCGGATAGTTCAGAACATTGACGCGGATCTTGTTGGTGCAGTCGACGAAGGACGGCGCGAGCTCGCACACCTTGTCCTTGAACTGTTGCGCCGTCATGCCACCCTGCTGGACCTGACCAGTCCGGATCAGGCGGCCGGTCTGCTCGACCGCATTCTCGAGCGAGAATGTCGTGAAGAAGTAGAGCCCCACGCCCATGATGCCGAACAGCAGCATCAAAAACGGCGTTGCCACGAACGCGAACTCGATCGCCGTGGTGCCCGACCGATCCCGGCGCCAGCGCTTCAGCACCGAACGCTTGTCGGACGTCTCCACAACCGGAGCATCGGGAGATGGCAGCATGAACCTACGCCTCACTCATCAGGCCTTCCGGAATTCGCTCCCTGCATCAAATACGAGATTGTTGAATCATCGCTTAATTCGCGGCGTTGGATTGCCGAATGGTAAATGAAATACCGACAACCCGACCGATGATCTCGCGCTCCGCGGGCAAGTATCCATAAATTTATCCCCGCCGCAGCCAATCATGTCATCGTCTACGGTCGCTTTATTGTAGTATTACATCAGTATATATTCAGACTAATCTACTTTTTTGGCGCGACTTTCGGCCAATACATGTTGACATCGAAACGATCATTTGATACAAATCAAGTATCGCTTGAGAAGTGTGACCCGGACTGCGGCGCCATTGCCGGTTTGAGGCACATTGGATCAGCGCTTACCCCAAACAACTCGGTGTTTATGCATGACCGGTCCGGATCAACCCGACTGGTCGGAGATCCGTCGTCTGTATCTCAATGGCAAATTGGCGATCGCCGGTATTGCCGAACGACACGGCGTTTCCGCCCAGCGCATCGCCCGGCGCGCCAAGCGCGAGCGTTGGCCGCCACGGCGGCCTCGCCACAGCGATGGTCGGCCATCGAAACAGTCCGATAAGCCTGCCGACAAACCATACGCCACCCGAGTGGCAGCACCGGCGGCGAAGGCATCTCCGCCCAAGTCCCGATCTAAGCGTCCGGCCGCGGCGACCGGCTCTACCGCTCGCTCGCTCAAGGCCCGCCGCACCCTCGTCCGCCGCCTCTACACCGCGATCGATACCAAGCTCCAGCAAATGGAACGCCGCATGGCACACGACATGGCCACAGAACAAGGATCCGCCGACACGACCGCCGCCGACCACGAGCGCGACACCCGCGCCATCGGTGCCCTCATCGCCAACCTCAGTCGCGTGACGGAGATCGAAGCTGACCTCGAGCGCATCCCCGGAACCGCCGCCGCTCCCATCGATCAGCAAGCCGAGCACCAGCTCGCCGACGAAGCGGAGCGCTTCCGCCGAGAGGTTGCGGAACGTCTTGAACGGCTTGTCCGCCCTGCCTGAAGCGGTTCGCGAAAGCGCGCTCGCGACACTGACCGCCACCGAAATCATCCGCCTCGCGTACGACTGGCCGGTATGGGCGCGCGATGACCAGCTCGCACCTGCCGCCACCGACGCCGGCAAACCCTGGCAAACCTGGCTCATCCTCGGCGGCCGCGGCTCGGGCAAGACTCGCACCGGCGCTGAATGGGTCCGCGCCCGAGCCCTCGGCTTCGACGCAGAGTGCAACGAGCCCGCCCGTCGCATCGCTCTCATCGGCCTGACCATCGCCCAAGTCCGCAGCGTCATGGTCGAAGGCGTGTCGGGCCTGCTGTCGGTCCACGCGCCGCTCGAGCGGCCGCACTACGACGTCTCGCGCAATCAAATCCAATGGTCGAACGGAGCCGTTGCCCAGATGTACGCCGCCGACGATCCCGACAACTTGCGCGGGCCACAGTTCGACGCCGCCTGGTGCGACGAACTCGCTAAATGGCGGCGCGCGCAGAACGCCTGGGACATGCTGCAGTTCGCGCTTCGTCTCGGTCGCCACCCGCGCGCTGTCGTGACCACGACTCCGCGACCGCTCGCACTGCTGAAAAAACTAATGGCCGACGAGGCGACCATCACGACCCGCGCCAAGACCACTGACAACGCGGCGAACCTCGCGCCGTCGTTCCTGGCCGGTGTGCTCAAACGCTACGGCGGCACGGCTCTCGGCCGACAGGAGATCGACGGCGAAATCGTCGAGGATCGCGGCGGTGGATTGTGGCGAAAGAGCTGGCTCGACCAGCACCGCGTCGCCGCTCCGCCGGAACTCGCCCGCATCGTCGTCGCCGTTGACCCGCCCGTCACCTCGAACGCCAACTCGGATGCCTGCGGGATCATCGTTGCCGGCCTCGGCGAAGACGGCCGTGCCTACGTTCTCGCCGATCGCACGATCCGCGGCCGCGAACCCTCCGTTTGGGCCCGCGCGGCCATAGCTGCTTACCGCGACTTCGCCGCCGACCGCATCGTCGCCGAGGTCAACCAGGGCGGCGATCTCGTCGTCGGCGTCATGCGCCAAGTCGACGCTTCGGTCCCGATCCGCGCCGTCCGCGCCACGCGCGGCAAGTGGGTGCGCGCCGAACCTGTCTCCGCGCTCTATGCCGAAGGTCGCGTGGTTCATGTCGGCGAATGGCCCGATCTCGAATCCCAGATGTGTGCCTTCGGCGCCGACGGCCTTGCTCAAGGCAAAAGCCCTGATCGACTCGACGCCCTCGTGTGGGCGCTCACCGATCTCATGCTGACGAACCCGCGCAGCCCAACCATACGGACGCTCTGAATGACCCCCATTCGTGTTGCGACCTCGCTCGGCGCCCTTCTCGGTCGCCTGGCCGGCGGAGCCATGGCCTGGCGAACATCCACACCGTCCACCGAATCGAAAGCCAGCGCCGCCGGCCCTCTGATCGCTTTCGAGTCTCTGCGCCAGCCGATGTGGACACCACGCGACTACTCAGCCTTCGCCCGCGAAGGCTTCATGGGCAACGCGATCGTCTACCGCTGCGTGCGCATGACCGC
>LNEA01000237.1 GCA_001464855.1 Rhizobiales bacterium Ga0077530 | reverse complement strand
TCGTCGAGTTGCTTTTTGCTGATATCGGCGGTTTTGGTATCGCCGAACGGATCGTCGCCAGCCGCGTCCTTGTGATGCTTCCGCCAGTCGTCGAGGGCCTCGCGAAAGGCGTCGCGGCGAGCCTTGTCGCCGATAAACCCGTCGGCGTCCTCGAGTTCCAGGTTGTAGCTATCCACCGTGACGCTCGGCAGCGTGGACGCGCCATGCGTCGGGAGCGTCGGACGATCGGAGGCATCAGCCATGGGGGGATCTCTGTTGATCTGGGAGGGTCGGGGGTGCGCGGAATGCGGCGGACCATTCCGGGGATCAACGGCGGAGTACGCCGACCAGTTCCCTCCGCTGGGTTGCATAGCCGGCGGTTCAGGCCGTTGTCCGGGACTTATCATGCTCGGCCCGGCCCCCTTGCCCTGGCTGCCCCGGCACGCCATAACGACCCGGTTCAGCAAGGACTTAGGCAATGATCGATCTGAAACCGCGCGTCTTCTCCGGCATGCAGCCCACAGGCAACCTGCACTTGGGCAACTACCTGGGCGCGCTCATCAACTGGGTGTCCATGCAGGATACCCACGAGTGCATTTATTGCGTTGTCGACCTGCACGCGATCACCGCCGAATGGCAGGAGCCGGACGAGTTGCGCCAGTCGATCCGCCGCGCGGCTGCGGCCTATATCGCCAGTGGTATCGATCCGAAGAAGAGCATCCTCTTCAATCAGAGCCAAGTGCACCAACATGCCGAACTGGCCTGGATCTTCAACTGCGTCGCCCGTCTCGGCTGGCTGAATCGCATGACGCAGTTCAAGGAGAAGGCCGGTAAGGACCGCGAGAACGCCTCGGTTGGCCTCTACGCCTATCCCAACCTGATGGCCGCCGACATTTTGGTCTATCGCGGCACCCACGTCCCGGTCGGCGAAGACCAAAAGCAGCACCTCGAACTCGCGCGCGACATCGCCCAGAAATTCAACAACGACTACCGCGATGCCCGCAGCCCGAGCCGATCATCCTCGGGCCAGGGACGCGCGTAATGAGCCTGCGTGACGGCACGAAGAAGATGTCGAAGTCGGACCCATCCGATCTGTCGCGCATCAACCTGACCGACGATGCGGGCGCCATTTCGCGAAAGATCCAGCGCGCGAAGACCGATCCCGATGCCCTTCCCTCCGAGGTCAAGGGCCTGGAAGGGCGGCCGGAGGCCGACAATCTGACCGGTATTTACGCGGCACTGGCGGGGATCTCGCAGGCAGAAACGCTGCGTCAGTTCGGTGGCGGCCAATTCTCGACCTTCAAGAAGGCGCTTGCGGAATCGGCCGTTGCCAAGCTGGAGCCGATCACAGCCGAGATGCGCCGTTTGCTCGCCGATACCGCCGAGATCGATCGCATCCTGGCCGATGGCGCCCATCGTGCCCGAGCGATCGCACAGCCGATCATGACCGAGGTCAAGGACATCGTTGGGTTCGTCGCCTCGTGATAGGTTGGCGTTCGTGATAGTCTGGCGTTCGTGTTAGGCTGACGGCTGCCCCGGACGCGACGGCAATCCGGCGCGGGACTGCACACATCCCGCGCCCGCACAGAACGACAGGTCACCGCATGGCCAAGCAGAGACGGGTTTTCGAGCAGGGCCACCACCGCAAATTCCTGGTGGTGGTTGACGATTCACCGGAAGTCGAGAGCGCGCTGTTTTATGCGGCGCTGCGGATCTCGCACACCAGTGGCCGACTTCTGCTGCTCTACATTATCGAGCCGCAGGAATATCAGCACTGGGCCGGCGTTCGGCAGGTCCAGCTCGAGGAAGAAACAACGAAAGCGAAGGCGCTGTTCCGCCTGATGCGCCGCAAGCTCAACAATGCGGGTTTCGAGGCGACGGAGCACGAGGAGGTCATCCTCGAAGGCGGCAAGTCCGAGCAGATCGTCAAGCTGATCGAGGATGACGAGGATATCGCGATTCTGGTGCTCGGTGCCTCGGCCGATCCCAAAGGACCCGGCCCCTTGGTCTCGGCGCTGGCATCGGGGCAGATGGCCGGAAACTTCCACATCCCTATCACTGTGGTTCCTGGCACGCTGACGCTCGAAGACCTCAAAGCCTTCGCCTGAGCGATTGACCACCCAATAAGTACACTCACCCGACCGCAGGGCGTTGACGGTTGCGCGGACCACACCCAAATATTATCCACGGAGTCGGGAATTGACGCGGTCGGGACCGTAGTCTAGAAAGATTCCAATCAATTCTCGGCCCCATACACGGGCCTGCCGGCACAGCGCCGGCCCCAGGAAGGCAAAGGACCCATCATGTTCATCCAGACCGAGCCGACGCCGAACCCGGCCACCCTGAAATTCATCCCCGGCAAGTCGGTGCTCCCCGATGGCACCGCCGATTACCGCGACATCGACGAAGCCGACGGCTCGCCGCTCGCGCGCCGACTGTTCGCCGTCGATGGCGTCCGCGGCGTATTCCTCGGGTCGGATTTCATCTCGGTCACCAAGGGCGACGGCGAGTGGCAGCACCTGAAGCCGGCCATCCTCGGCGCCATCATGGAGCATTACCTGTCCGGCGCGCCCGTCATGGAAGGCGGCGGCGACGGCGAAGCCCTCCCCGGCGGTGATTACGACGCCAAGGACGAAGAGACCGTCAAGGCGATCAAGGAACTGCTCGACACCCGCGTGCGCCCTGCCGTCGCGAACGACGGCGGCGACATCGTGTTTCACGGCTTCCGCGAGGGCATCGTATACCTCCACATGCGCGGCGCCTGCGCCGGTTGCCCAAGTTCGACCGCGACGCTCCGCGGCGGCATCGAGCGCCTTCTGCAGCACTTCCTGCCCGAAGTGCAGGAAGTACGCCCCGTGTGAGGGCACGATCTCAGACGACAAAAAGCCTCGCATTTGCGGGGCTTTTTTATTGCGCGTGACACGTTTGAGTGAGCCATGCGCGCAGCGGGGTTCATCTGCGTCGTGGACGGCCTATAGTGAGGTCACGACCTGAAAATCCGCGCGACAGGAGACCTGAATGGCCACTGCCATCGACGCCGCCGCCCTCGACCAACTGTTCCTCAAGGCCAGAACTCAAAACAAGTGGCTCGACAAGGACGTGCCCGACAGCCTCCTCAAGGAGCTCGTCGACGTCATGAAGATGGGCCCCACCAGCGCCAACTGCCAGCCGGCGCGGATCGTGTTCGTAAAGTCTGCAGCGACCAAGTCGCGCCTCGCGCCATTCCTGTCCGAAGGCAACCGAGCCAAGACGATGACGGCACCCGTGTGCGCGATCATCGGCTTCGATCTCGAATTCTTCGAGAACTTGCCTCGAGTCTTCCCGCATAACCAATCCGCCAAGAGCTGGTTCACGTCGAGCCCCGCCCACGCCGAGACGACCGCCTTCCGCAACGGCACGCTGCAAGGCGCCTACTTCATCCTCGCCGCGCGGGCGCTGGGCCTCGATACTGGGCCGATGTCGGGTTACGACCAAGCCGGCGTCGACAAGGAGTTCTTCCCGGACGGCAAGGTCAAATCCAACTTCCTCTGCAGCATTGGTTATGGCGATGCGTCGGGCGTGATGGGTCGTTTGCCGCGACTGGCATTCGACGAGATGGCCCAGATCCTTTAGCCTCTGGCCATGGCGCTGCTCGCATTCGATACTTGTTTCGGAGCCGTCTCCGTCGCCGTGCGGTACCGCGCGGCAACCGGCGACTGGACGATCCGCGAAGCGTACGAGCCGCGCGAGACCGGACACGCCGAACGGCTGATGCCGATGATCGCCGAGGTCATGGCTGCCGCCGCACTGGAATTCGATCAGATCGAGCGGTTCGCCGTCACCGTTGGTCCCGGCAGTTTTACCGGGGTGCGGGTCGGCGTGGCCGCAGCACGCGCATTTGCACTTGCGGCGACGCGACCGGTGGTCGGCATCTCTAGCCTCGAGGTCATCGCGGCTCGCGGGCGGCACCTGCTCGGCGCGCGCGCAGACGGTCGATCGCTGCTGGTGGCTGTCGATGCGCGGCGCGGCGGCCTCTATTGCGCGCTTCATCGCGATGGCACGACCGATAGCGACATTGCACCCGTTTGGCAGACGCCCGACGCGGCGGTGACGATGGCGCGCGATCACGGTGCGCTGGTGATCGGCTCGGGTGGCCCACTCATGGCGGAGTGCGCGGCGACCGCGGGTCACACAATCGACACGGAGCTGGCTTCCATCGAGCCACACGCCCGGTTCGTGGCGCTGCTGGCGGCCACTCGTCCATCGGCGTCGTCCATCGCTCCGCTCTACCTGCGCAGCCCCGATGTCCGCCCGCAGCCGGGCCCGATCGCGAGACAGTCATGACCGACGCCTCATCGCGCGCCCCCGTCAGCCTGCTGTGGTCGATACCGGACGACGCACGCGCTATCGCTGCCGTCCACGCGACCCTCTTCCCGACGCCTTGGGAGCCCGACGCCGTGCAGGCGCTGATCGAGCATCCGGCAGCAGTATCGTTGGTTGCCGCATTGCCGGGCCGCAAGATCGTCGGTTTCGTCATTGCCCAGATCGCCGCCGACGAAGCCGAGATCCTCAGCATCGGCGTCGCGGCCGATACCCAGCGGCAGGGCATCGGCCGCAAGCTGCTCGACGGCACTATCAGGGCAGCGACCCGCGCTGAGGCGCGGCGCCTGTATCTCGATGTCGCGGAGAGCAACTCGGCCGCGCGCGCCCTCTATGCCGCCTGCGGATTCGCAGAAGCTGGCCGCCGCAAGGCGTATTACACGCTTCCCGATGGCGCCCGAGAGGATGCGTTCCTGCTCGCCAGAGATCTCGTGAAAGTCTGACGCCGAGGCGGCGGGCAACGGCCGTGCGCGCACCAGCCAGCCACCGCCGCCGGATGACAGCCCCGCCACGCCGGCCTATCGTGGCGCCGGTTTCGATCGATGACACCCAACACCATGGAGGAACGCCCGTGATCAACGAGCTCAGGATTTATACGCTCAAGGCCGGCATGGGAGGCGAAGCGGCAAAGAATTCCGGCACCGTCGGCCGCGACATTCGCGGCGACAACTACGGCAAGCTCGAAGGCTACTGGATCACCGAAATCGGCGCGCTCAATCAGGTCGTGCACCTGTGGAGCTATGAGAGCCTCAACGATCGCGCGCGCCTGCGGGCCGAACTCGCGAAGAACAAGCGCTGGACCGAGGAATACGTCCCGCTGATCCGGCCCTACCTGCTGCGCCAGGACATCCGACTGCTGAACCCGATCATCGCGCCGACCAAGCCCGCCACGACCGGCAACGTCTATGAGCTGCGCTACTACCGCACCCGTCCCGGCGGCGCGAAGCCGTGGCTGGACGCATTCACCGGCGCGCTCGATATCCGCCAGAAGTATTCCAAGATTTCCGGGCTGTGGACGACCGAAGCCGGCCAGCCGAACGAGGTCATGCACCTGTGGGCTTATTCCGATCTCAATGCCCGCGCCAAGGCGCGTGGCGAAGCGGTCAAGGATCCCGGCTGGCAGGCATTCCTCAAGACCGGTGGCCCGCTCCTCGACGAGATGAACAACATGATCATGCTCCCGAGTGCGCACTCGCCGATGCAGTAGATTTTTTAGCCGCCGGCGCGTACGGCTTCGCCTACACGCGCGGCGGCGCTGCCTCCCCGGTTGGCGTTCTCGCCTCGCGGTCTTCGACCGCTACCAATATGGGGCGCTCGAAGAGCGCATTGGTGGATGGGACCGGCGAGGCAGTACCGCGGCCGCAGTAGCCGAAGGCGTTGCGGACCGGGGAAATTATAGAGGCAACGGCACACCCGCTTCGGCGAAGGTCGTGCGCTGGCGCTCCGCGACACGATCGAGGTCGAAGCCCTCGATCGTGTCGTTGAAGATGCGATAGTAATTCAGCCGCGCATCGAGATGCAGAAACACGCCGCCGAGGCCGATGGCTGCGCGGTCCATGAACACGAACTCGCGCGGCACGCGGACGGGCCCTTTCTCCTTCAGCGCCGTGTGCACGGTGAAGGCTTCGCGGCGGCCGTACTCACCGGGCGTCGTGCCTTCCGCGATCGAACGCACGCGATCGTCGAGCAGCGGCCCGTAGATGAACCGCGCCCATATGTTCAGCACGTCGATCAGATCTTTCGACAGCCCGACGAAGCCCCACGTCTCGTAGGCGTGGACCACGCGAGCCTCGTCGCCATCGCGCAGGCCGGAATAGAGATCGACGACGCCGCCGACGAACTTAGGCGCGAAGGTTCGCATGCAGCCGTAGTCGAGCAAGTTGACGCCGGCTGGCCTGCCACCCTCCTCGAAGATCGTGTAGTTGCCGAGGTGCGGGTCGCCGTGGATGACGCCGAAGTGGCTGAAGGGGTACCACCATGCGCGGAACATGGCCTGCGCGATCGCGTTGCGGTCCTCGATCGGCGCCGTCTTGTACTCGAGCAGTCGACGGCCTTCGAGCCACGTCATCGTCAGCAACCGCCGCGTCGAGAGATCAGCCACGATATCCGGCACGCGGATCAGTGGATCGTCGCGGAAGATGTGGCGATAGAGCGCGGTGTGACGTGCTTCGAGATCGTAGTCGAGTTCCTCGCGAAGGCGCGCCGAGATCTCCTTGAGAATCTCGCCGGTCTCGACAGCGGGATCCATGCGCGCATGTATGGCGAAGACCATCTTGAGCTGCGTGACATCGGCTTCGACCGCCGATTGCATGTCGGGATACTGGAGCTTTACCGCCAGCGCGCGGCCGTCGTGGGCGGTCGCGCGATGCACCTGCCCGAGTGACGCCGACGCCGCGGAATCCGGCTCGAACGACGCGAAACGCTGCTGCCAGTCGGGCCCTAGCTCGGCCTGCATCCGTCGGCGCACGAACGCGGGGCCCATCGGCGGCGCGGCAGACTGAAGCTGCGCGAGTTCGCGCGCGTACTCCGGCGGCAGCGCCTCTGGGATGGTCGAGAGAAGCTGCGCCGCCTTCATGATCGGGCCCTTGAGCCCGCCGAGCGCCTTGGCCAGTTCCGCCGCGTTCTTGTCGCGATCGAGGTCATATCCGAACAGGCGGCTGCCGGCGACGCGCGCCGCGACCGCGCCCACGTTCGTGCCAACGCGAAGATAGCGCGCGGCGCGGGCGCTCAGGCGGTTGGCTTCGTCGTCGTCAGCCATGCAGGCGATATCCCTCGGGCCTAGTGATCCACACCCTTATATGGCGACGCCACGGCGCACCGACAACGCGGCCGGACGAGGTGCGTCAAACCGGCGTCAGGGATTTCGGATCAATCCCACCCATCTTGCACACGATCCGCCACTCTTGTGGCGTTACCGGCTGCACAGAAAGCCGCATCGACGTCACGAGGCTCATCTTGGACAGCGAGGGCGTCTCCTTGATGGCTGCCAGTGAGACCGGTTTCGGCACATCCGCAACGGCGATCACATCGACGCATTCCCATTTGCCGGTGTCGTCGCTCGGATCAGGGTGGGCGAGCGCGATCACCTTGAGGATGCCGACGACGTCGAGGCCGATATTGGAGTGGTAAAAGAAGCCGAGATCGCCGACCTGCATCGCCTTCATGTTGTTGCGGGCGAGGAAATTGCGCACACCCGTCCACGGCTCCCCAGCAGCGCCCTTGGCCTTCAGGTTGTTCCAGGAGAACGCGTCGGGCTCGGATTTCATGAGCCAGTAGCTCGGTTCGCCAGGCCTGCGCTTGGGAAGCGGGTTCTTGGGGGCGGGCTTTTTGGCAGCTTTCTTCGCAGGCGCTTTCGGCATTGAGACAGCCTTGGTCCGATCGATCCGAGTCGTGCGCCACGAGTGTAGCCGCCGGCACACGCCTTTGTCATCGCGCCAGCCGTTGACCGGCAGCATCCGACCGCTACCATCGTCGCATCAAGGTGCCGAGGGAAATTCCATGTCCAACGACGATGACACGGCTGGACGCACCGGACCGGCCTCGGTTCGCAGCGTCCGCGTGTGGGATGGCGCAACGCGGCTGTTCCACTGGACGCTGGTGGTGCTCATCGCGCTCGCCTACGTCACGCGCAAGGTCAATCCCGACCTCACCTGGCACATGCGGATTGGCTACGCGATCCTCATCCTGATCACGTTCCGCATCCTTTGGGGCTTCGTCGGCAGTTCGACGTCACGCTTCAGTTCCTTCGCCTACGCGCCATGGACGGCGCTGCGCTATGGCATCGACTTCCTGCTGAGACGGCCGCGCCATTTCCTCGGCCACAATCCGCTCGGCGGCACCGTCGTGTTCCTGATGCTTGGCCTGATTGCAGCGCAGGGCATCCTCGGTCTCTTTTCCTATGACGACCACGATGCCATCGATGGCGGGCCGCTCGCCGGCCGGGTTGCCGAGGGTACCATGGCGTTGTTGACCAAATGGCACATCTGGCTGTTCGACATCATCGTGATCGTGCTCGCCGTCCACGTTCTAGCGGCCTTCGCCTATGCAGTGTGGAAGCGCGAGGACCTGATCGGGCCGATGGTGACGGGGCGCAAGCGGCAGGCCCACTACGAGGATCAGG
>LNEA01000236.1 GCA_001464855.1 Rhizobiales bacterium Ga0077530 | reverse complement strand
GCGGCCGATTATTTTCAGGGGCTCTACACGACGGTGCGTGAACCCGACGAACTCGTGACAGCGATCAAATTCGCGGCCCCGGCTCCCGGCCATGTCCATGCCTTCCGAGAGATTTCCCGGCGCCGTGGCGATTTCGCAATCGCTGGCCTCGCCTTGGTCGCGACGCGCAAGAACGCAGCTTTGTCCGACGTTCGTCTCGCCCTTTTCGGCGTTGACGATCGCCCTGTGCTCGCTTCGAACGCGATGGCCATCCTCGAAGGAAAACCACTCGACACCAATACGATCGTGCAGGCCCGCGACGCGCTTGCCGACGAACTGGCGCCTCCCGATGACCCCGCCTATCCCGCCGACTACAAGCGGCGGGTCGCGTCTGTTCTGCTCGAACGTGCCCTGACCGACCTCCAAGCGGAAATCCTCCATGTCTGACGACACGCCGATCGTCCTCACCGTGAACGGCGAAGCTGTGCGGGCGAGAGTGCCTGCGAGGCTCAACCTCGCCGATTTCCTCCGCCAGGACCTAGGGCTCACGGGGACGCATGTCGGTTGCGAACACGGTGTGTGTGGCGCGTGCACCGTGCTTGTTGACGGCAAGCTGGCGCGTGGCTGCCTCATGCTCGCAATACAATGCGACGGCGCGTGCATTGAAACGATCGAGGGCGCCGACGCGAGTGGTCGGTTGGCGAAACTCCAACAGGCGTTTCATCGGCGCAACGCCCTGCAGTGCGGCTTCTGCACGCCCGCCATGCTGCTGACAGCCGCGGAACTGCTCCGCGGCAATCCGAAACCGACGCGAGAAGAAGTGCGCGACTGGATCTCGGGCAACTTCTGCCGCTGTACGGGATATCAATCCATTGTCGACGCGGTGATGGAGGCGGCCTCGTGAAGACCGTTCTCAGGGCTCCCATCGGCGCCGCGGTACCGCGCGATCGTGCGAAGCGGTTGCTCGCAGGGCGCGGTCGTTTCGTCGATGACATCCATTTGCCGCGTATGGTGCACATGGCCTTTGTGCGCTCGCCGCACGCCCACGCGCGTATTGCCGGGATTGATACGTCCGCCGCTGCGACCATGCCCGGCGTCATCCGGATCGTGACGGCTGCCGATCTGGCCGCCGTCGTCTCGCCGTGGCGACCGACGCACAATCGGTTTCCCACCATGGCCGCGCCTGAGCAGTCGGCGCTCGCAACCGATACCGCGCGTTTCCAGGGCGAAGCCGTCGCGGCGGTCGTCGCCTCGACCCGGGCGCAAGCTGAAGATGCTTGCGAGGCCATCATTGTGGATTGGGAGCCGCTGGAGCAGGTCGGCGATCTCGCGAGTGCGCTGGCCGTCGACGCGCCTCGGATCCACAAGGAAATGGCGAGCAACCTCGCCTTCGAATCGGAAGTCGCCACCGGCGATGCGGAGGTCGCGCTGGCGCGCGCCGATGTTGTCATCGAGCGCACGTTTCGCTTCCATCGCCATACCGGCGTCAGTCTCGAGACGCGCGGCATTCTCGCCGATTACGATCCCAGCGAGCAGCGCCTCACGGTTCATCAATCGCACCAGACGCCCCACCAACAACAAGACCTATACGCTCGCCTCCTCGGACTTCCCGAGCACAAGGTTCGGGTGGTCTGTCCTGATGTCGGCGGTGCCTTTGGTCTCAAGCATCATCTCTATCCCGACGAGCTCGCGGCGTGCGCGGCGGCTGTGCTTCTCGGCCGCCCCGTCAAGTTCATCGCCGACCGTCTCGAGTCGTTCCTCAGCGACATCCACTGCCGCGATCACGAGGTGCACGCGCGCATGGGATTCGCGAACGATGGGACCATCGTCGGGCTGGCGATCGAGGACCGCTTCAATGCCGGCGCTTACGGCCAGTATCCGCGCTCAAGCATCGCCGAAGGCAATCAGATCACGCGGCTGACCGGCGCGCCCTATCGCATGGCGCACTACAACGCCAAACTCAAAATGGCCTTCCTCAATCGCGGCGTTCTCGGACACATCCGCGCGGTGGGGCATCCGATCGCCGCCGCCGTCGCGGAAGCATTGATCGACCTGGGTGCCAGGAAGCTCAATTGCGATGCGCTGGCGCTCCGTCGACAGAACTACCTCGCTGACGCGGACTTCCCTCTGACTTCCGCCGGAGGCGTCGCGTTCGAGAAACTGTCCTTCATGCAATGCCTCGACAAGGCGTTGAGCCTCGTCGATGTCGACCAAGTTCGCCGCGAACAGGCGGACCTGCGTGCAAAGGGCATTCATCGCGGCATCGGCTTCAACACGTTCGTCGAACTGACGGCGATCGGGCCGGAATACTACGGCGAGGGTGGACAGCACATCAGCGCTCAGGAAACGTGCCTGCTGAGGATGGAAGCATCGGGTCAGGTCCGCATCCACATCGGCACCACGGACCAGGGTCAGGGCATCGACACGGGCATTCAGCAGGTCGTTGCCGGCGTGCTCGGCATCCCGCTCGATGATATCGAGGTGATCAGCGGGGACAGTGCGCTCTCGCCGATGGGCGGAGGCTCATGGGGCTCGCGCGGCGCCGCACTCGGTGGCGAGGTTGCGATGCAGGCCGCACGGACGTTGCGCACCAATCTGCTGTCGATGGCTGGGTTTTTGCTCCAGAAGAGCGCGAACGATCTCGACGTGATCGACGGCGTGGTCGTCGATACGGTTCGCGGCTCCCGCCACATGACCGTCGCCGAACTCGCCAAGATCGGTCATTTTCGGCCGTACACGCTGCCGCCGGACTTGCCGTCGGATCTGACGGTCACAGCGCGCTACGGAAGCAGAGATCGGATGTTCCTCGCTGGCAACGGCATTCAAGTTGCCATTGTTGATGTCGATATCCGTACTGGGTTCGTACAGCCGGTGCGCCATCTCGTCGTCCACGACTGTGGGCGCGTCCTCAACCCGCTGCTCGTGCGGGAGCAAATACGTGGCGGCGTTGTGCAGGGCATCGGCACGGCGCTGTACGAGGAATTCCGGTACGCAGACAACGGCGCATTGCTGAACGCGAGTTTTGCCGACTACCTCGTGCCGATGGCGGGTGAGATGCCGGACATCGAGGTCGCGCACATCGAGACGCCGACCGAGACATCCGAACTCGGCGCGAAGGGGGCGGGAGAAGCAGGACTCGCGGGCGCGGTCGGTGCGATCCTCAATGCGGTCAACGACGCGCTCGCGCCGATCGGCGTCTTTATGACCGAAGTGCCTCTCACGCCGCCGCGCATTCTTGCCGCGATCGATCGCGCGCAGATGGATGCCTCCAAGGTTTAGACGACTCGCTTCTCTGCCGACTTGATGCGATCGGCGCGGCGATGCGGCCGACCTCACCAGCGGCCAAATCGTCCGACAAGGCCGCGCCAGAGGGCGTCCCGTTCCCTGGCGAGTGAATCCTTCGCGACCGAAGCATTCTTGGTGACTGCGGTTATGACGAGAACGAGCTTCAACTCGGGATCAACGAAGATCGACTGCCCATAGACGCCGAGTAGCGCAAAGCGGCGCTTGGTTCCAGGGTAGGTCCAGAATTGATACCCGTACCCGAAGTAGGCCGTCGCCTTGTTCGGCCGAAACGCTGGAGGATGCCGGTGCCAATCCGTGGCTTCGAGCAGATAGTCCTTGGGTACGATCTGCTTGCCATTGGCCGCCCCATCAGCGGCAAGCAAGGCGCCCAATCGGGCGTAATCGCGCAAGACCGCATTGAAGCGGCCGCTGCCATTCTCAAAGCCATCCGATCGGGCGATGGTCCACGTCGCATCGGCCTCCGCGCCCATAGGCTGCCACAGCCGTTCCGCCAGATATTTGCTGATCGACTCGCCAGTGGTCGACTTCAGAACCGCGACCAGCGCGACAGTTTCAGCCGATGAGTATTTGAAACGCGTGCCAACGGAAACTTCGCGCTCGTTGAACATAAGGAGAGCGGGGATCGTCCCTGCCTGAGCGCGCTTCGTCGAAAAGCGGGAAAGGTCGTCCTTGCCGTCGTAGACCTCACTGAATTTTACGCCCGAGGCCATGCGAAGTAGATTTCGGATCGTCGTCTCGCCGTACGCGGAGCCGGCAAGTTCCGATACGTATGCAGCGGCTTTGTCATCCAGCGACCGGATCTTCTTTTCGGCGAGCGCGATACCGACCGCGACGCTGACAAGCGATTTCGCCATGGAGTGAGAGATGAAGCGATGCTGCGCTGTGCGGTCGTACTGATAGTGCTCGGCGAGCACTTGCCCATCCTTGACGATCATGAGACCGGAGATGCGCTGGCGATTGAGAAAATCGCTCAGCGTCAGGGTGCGATTGTCGAATTTGTAGGTGATCGGGGACGGCTTTGGTGCTGATTTGAGTGACGATGGCGTTGGTGATTTGCCGAGTGTGTTGTGGGGCAGGATTTGGTCGAGATGACTGAACGAGCCGACGCGGACGCGTTCATCGACCGCCCAGTTGCGTGCCGTCCCGATTGGATAGCCGGCACTTTTTCCTAGAAGCTCTTCGTCAGGCGCTGCTGAGAGCGTACTCGATCCGAGCACGATCAAGACGATGCCGGCAGGAAGCCTAGGGAAGCGCAATCCGGCTCGCATACTTCACCTCCAACAAATGGACCTGCCTCATGGAACGACGTCGATGTTCCATTTTGTGGGATGTTGGCGCCTTTGGGTAGCTTCCTCGCGCATACCTACGTGCTGCCAAGCCGTCTTCTTGCGTGCTAAAGCCGAGGTCATAGATGCTGCGCCTCCGCCCCGGAAGGTCAATGGCTCCGCGGTTGGGCGATGATCGCTCCTGCAGGAGATCAACGAATGACTAAGCCGAGCCTGGTCGGGACTTGGGCCCTTTTGCGGGGAACGTGCACGGCCGCTGATGGTACGCCACGTCCGGAGCCATATGGTCCGAAGGGCATGGGGCGTGTCAGCTTCTCTCCTGACGGCTACATGGTAGCCGTTGTTTGCGACTGCCGCACCGATCTGCCGGACGATGTCGAGCGAGAGTACAACTCCTACTGCGGCACCTACACGTTCGACGGCAAACGTCTCATCACGAAGGTCTTCGCCAACTCTGATCCACGCCGCCTGAGTGTCGATCAGATCAGAGACATCCACTTCGAGGGAGAGCTACTTGTAATGCGTCCGCCCCCGAGCGCGGATCGCGGTCACATCGGCGACCAACGGGTAGTCTGGTGGGAGAAGATCGCCGAAGTTTAGTCAACAGTTCATCGACAGAGCAGAGGCGAGCTGACCACGTCCACTGAGTGCTATATCGTCGGGTGACAGGATTTCGGAGAACCGACTTGCCTCACCGAAAACTACCCGCGCTCGGCACTCTCCGTGCTTTCGAGGTTCTCGCGCGTACGGGCACGCTCGCAACGGCTGCGGAGGAACTCTGCGTCACGCCTTCAGCCGTCGGGCATCAGGTGCGCGCGCTCGAAGCATGGCTTGGTCTTCCGCTGTTTGAAACCAGCGGCCGGCGGCGACTGCTCACGGCAGACGGCGCGCGCCTTGCAGGTGACATCGGCAAGGCATTCGATCAATTGGAGTTTGCCTGCCGCGCGGTCGCGCCGTCAAAAGAGCAGGAGCTCCACGTCAACGTGACGCCCACGTTCGCGATCCGTTGGCTTGTTCCGCGACTTGGGCGTTTCCACGCTCGTCATCCTGATACGGCGGTCCATATCGCGACGAGTGCCAAGCCAATCGACCTCACGCGTGAGAACATGCACGCCGCGCTGCGCTTCGGTAAGCCGCCATGGACGGGCCTGACATCCGAGTTGATCTTCATGGAGGACGTCTTCCCGGTTTGTCATCCCAAGCTGATGCGCGGCCGAATGCGGCTCAGCAAGCCGGAGGATCTGAGGCACCAGACTTTGCTGCACACGTTCTATCGTCGAGATGACTGGGCGAACTGGCTTGCAGCGGCCGGCGTCGCGAAATCGGTTGTCGACCCGACGCAGGGTCTCACCTTCGACCTGACGACAATGGCAATCGACGCTGCTGAGAACGGACTCGGGGTTGCCATGACGCGGGAGGCTCAGGTCTCTGCTGTCATCGAGAGTGGGCGCCTTGTCGCGCCGTTCCGTCGCGACCTCTTGTCAGGCGAAGGCTGTTATCTCCTGACGCGACCAGCGCTATGGCACGAGCCGCGTGTAACGGCCTTCCGGCAGTGGCTTCTCGAGGAAGCGCGCCGGGCGTTTCCTGAGCCAGCTAAGACCTGAGCCGCCGGGGCTCATTCTGTAAATTTTCTACATTCTCGACGGAGAAATGTTGCCTTGTCCGGCCCGCGGATGTGGCTACCGTGGCCGTTCACACGTCGGCCGGACGGGGTTTATATGCTCGATTCCAC
>LNEA01000235.1 GCA_001464855.1 Rhizobiales bacterium Ga0077530 | reverse complement strand
ATCCAGAAGATTCTCGGCGTCAATGGCCACGTCATCGTCTACCGCGTCGCGGATCCGTTCACCGATTACGAGGAAGCAACCGCGAGACTGTCGAAGGTGCCCGGGGTCAAGTCGGTCGCACCACTGATCGAAGGTCAGGCGATGATCTCTTCGAGTGCGGTAACGCTCGGCGGCCTCATCCGCGGCGTCAGCGAGGGTGCGATCCGGCGCATGCCGCTCGTCGCCGACAACGTGCGTTTCGGCACGTTCGACGGTTTCGACGACAGCGAATCGCTCGCGATTGGCATCCGCCTCGCCAACATGCTGCGCGTCACCGCAGGCGACGTCATCACGCTCGTCTCGCCGCGCGGCGCCTCGACCCCGTTCGGCATCGCGCCTCGCATCAAACGCTACACCGTCGCCGCCATCTTCGAACTCGGCATGTCGGAATACGACAAGTCGATGATCTTCATGCCGCTCAAGGAAGCGCAGAGTCGACGAACCCGAAAAGGTCGGTGAATTGTTGCAGCCGCTGCAGGCTGCCGGCGGAACAAACCTCAGCTTCACCGATTGGCGGCGGCGCAACGAGACGTTCTTCACCGTGCTCGAGGTCGAGCGCAATGTGATGTTCATCATCCTATCGCTGATCGTGCTCGTCGCCGCGCTCAACATCATTTCCGGCCTGATGATGCTGGTGAAGGACAAGGGCCGCGACATCGCTATCCTGCGCACGATGGGCGCGACGAAGGGCTCGATGATGGTCGGCACCATCGCCGGCCTGATCCTCGGTATCGTCTTCTGCTGGAATATCGATGGCATCCGCCAGCTCGTGCAGCGCATCACCGGCACGACGCTCATGGACCCAACCGTCTACTACCTCTCCCGGATGCCAGCCGACATCGACGTACGCGAGACGACCGCGATCGTGATGATGGCGCTCGTCCTCTCGGTGCTTGCCACGCTCTATCCGTCGTGGCGTGCCTCGCGCCTCGATCCCGTCGAAGCCTTGCGCTACGAGTGACGACAGCCATGCAGGATTTTACACCGCATCTTGGTCCGCCGTCAGACAGCGTGGTGCTGCGCCTCGTCGATCTCCGGCGCACCTTCCATCAGGGGTCGCGCAAGATCGAGGTGCTGGCCGGGGCCTCCGCCGAACTGCGCGAGGGGGAAGCGGTCGCGCTGGTCGGGCCTTCTGGCGCCGGCAAATCGACTCTGCTGCACACCGCCGGCCTGCTCGAAACGCCGGACAGCGGACAGGTCATCATCGCCGGCCGCGATTGCTCGCGTATGAAGGACGACGATCGCACGCGCATCCGTCGCGCTACCATGGGTTTTATCTATCAATTCCACCAGTTGCTGCCCGAGTTCTCGGCGCTCGAGAACGTCGCGATGCCGCAGCTCATCCAGGGCCGCAGCAAGCGTGAGGCGCACGCCCGTGCCGCCGAATTGCTCACGACTGTTGGCCTCGCGGAACGTCTCGATCACCGCCCAGCAGAACTGTCCGGCGGCGAACAGCAGCGCACCGCCATCTGCCGCGCCCTCGCCAACGCGCCGCGTCTCCTTCTCGCCGACGAGCCGACCGGCAACCTCGATCCGAAGACTGCCGAGATCGTCTTCCAGGAATTGATCGAACTCATCCGCGTCAAGCGCCTCGCTGCGCTGATCGCGACGCACAATCTCGAACTCGCCGCCCGCATGGACCGCGTGCTCCGCATGGAAGGCGGGCAGCTCATCGAGCTGGAGCCGCATAGCTTGGTCTAGTTTTCCGCGGGCGCGTACGGCTCCGCCTACACGCGCCGCGGTGCTGCCTCGCGGTATCACTCTTACCTTGCGGCCTTCGGCCGCCACCGATTTGGAGCGCTCGAAGAGCGCCTTGGTGTCGGCGGCAGGGCAATGGGCTGCGCCGGCGCCAGTAGCCGAAGGCGTTGGCGACCGGCGCCAAAAAAATAGCCTAAGCCACCACTTCGCTCGCCAGATACTCGATCGCGGCTTCGACGCCGCCGGCGCCGTGCGGAATTTTCAGCGCCTTGAGGGACATCTCGACGGCCGCCAGCGTGCCGAGCACCATGGGCGCGTTCGTGTGCCCCATATGCGCGATGCGGAACGCCTTGCCGGTGAGATTGCCGATACCGACGCCAAGCACGACGCCGCACTTCTCACGGCAGTAGTCGAGGATGATCTGCGGGTCGACGCCGTTGGTGAGCACGTTCGTCACCGAGTCCGCACGCTGGGCTGGATCGATGATGTTGAAGGCGAGCACCTGGCCCTCGGCCCACTTGGCGACGGCGCGGCGCGTCGCCTCAGCGAGCAATGCATGGCGCCGGAACGCGTTTTCGAGTCCTTCGGCGAACAGCATGTCCATCGCCGCGCGGAGCGCGAACAGCAGGTGCTCGGGCGGGGTGCCGCAGTATTTCTGATAGTGCTCGGGACCGTCGCGGAACGTCCAATCCCAGTAGAAGGTGCGCAGGCCGGCGGTCTTGTGCGCGTCGTGCGCGCGGGGACCAGCGGCGACGAACGCGAGACCAGGCGGCGTCATTAGGCCCTTCTGCGAGCCGCACATGGCGACGTCGATACCCCAGACGTCCATCTCGAACGGCATCGTGCCCAACGAGGCGACGGTGTCGACCATGAAGAGTGCGGGGTGTCCGGCGGCATCGATGGCTTTGCGGATCGCAGGGAGATCATTGACGACGCCGGTCGCGGTGTCGATCTGAACAACGAAGACCGCTTTGATGGTGTGCTTGGTGTCGGCCTTGAGGCGCGCTTCGACGGCTGCGGGATCGACGGCCTTGCGCCCGCTCTGGGCGAGCACCTCGATCTCGGCGCCCATCAGCTTCGCCATCTCGCCCCAGCCGATCGCGAAGCGACCGCTCTCGAGGATCAAAACGTGGTCACCGCGCGAGAGCACGTTGGTGAACGCCCCTTCCCAGCCGCCGTGTCCGTTGGCGGCATAGATGTAGCAGCGACCGGCAGTCCGAAAGAGCTTCGGCAGGTCGGCGAGCAGGCTCGCGGTGATGCCGAGCATGTCCCCCGAATAGAGGTCTATTGCTGGCCGGTTCATGGCCTGCAAGACTTTGTCCGGGACGTTGGTCGGGCCGGGTATCGACAGGAACTGGCGGCCGTTGCTCACGGTCATGGTGGCGTCCTCGGACAATTGAGACGGCGTGGCTTACCACGCCCTCACCCTGCACCCAAGCGCGACAATCTGGCGCTGACGCACCTGTGACCGGCGGAATTAGGGGTGGGATATCACACCAACATCCGAACGGGGTCCTCAATCAGGGCGCGGAAAGCGTTGAGCAGCTCGGCCCCGATGGCACCATCGACGACGCGGTGGTCGCACGACAGCGTGCAACTCATGACCGTCGCGACCTCGATGCGGTCACCGTTGACGACGGGACGCTTTTCGCCCGCGCCGACCGCAAGGATGGTCGCGTGCGGCGGATTGATGACGGCGTCGAAGGACGTGATCCCGAACATCCCGAGGTTCGAGATCGACGTGGTGCCGCCCTGGTACTCGTGCGGCGCGAGGCGGCGCTTGCGGGCCCGCTCCGCAAGATCCTTCATTTCGTTGGAGATCTCGCCGAGCGTCTTCAGCTCCGC
>LNEA01000234.1 GCA_001464855.1 Rhizobiales bacterium Ga0077530 | reverse complement strand
AGCGCCTTGATGACGAAATCATTGACCGAGAGTTTGTAGGCGCGCGGGCCCTCCTTCGGTGCGGCCGCGTTAATGCGCGAGCGCGCGGCAAGAAGCTGATCGAGCCGGCAATCGAGATTGAGGTAGAAGTGCGGGATCGTCTGCTTCGACTGCGTGAGGCGCTCGGCGATGATGCGGCGCATCCCGTCGTGGGGGAGGACCTCGTAGCTGCCCTCCTCGTAGAGCGCGAGCACCTTGGAGTCGGCCATCGGCGCGGCCATGGCGGACGCGGGGGCAGCGGCGGCCGTCGTTATCGCGGTGCCGGGAGCGGGCGCGCCTGCTTTGGCGGTGCCGCTCTTAACGGCGGCCTCGATGTCGCGTTGCACGATCCGGCCATGCGGACCGGAACCCGAGACACGGCCGAGATCGACTTTCGCTTCTGCCGCAAGACGGCGCGCGAGGGGCGAAGCAAAAATGCGTTCGCCGGCGTGGCCGTTGGCGGCGGGTTTTGCAGCGGCGGGAGCGGGAGTGGGAGCCGCTGGGGCAGGTGCGGGCGCGGCAGACGCTTGCGGTTTCGCAGCAGGTGTTGGCGCTGCGGCAGGTGCCGGCGCAGCAGCCTTCGGTGCGGCGGCTTTCGGTGCCGCGCTGGCGCTCTCGCCTTCCTCCAGCAACACCGCGATCGGCGTGTTGACCTTCACCTTGTCGGTGCCTTCGGCGATCAGGATCGAACCGACGGTTCCCTCGTCGACGGCTTCGACTTCCATCGTCGCCTTGTCGGTCTCAATCTCGGCGATGATGTCGCCGGAGCGCACCTTCTGCCCTTCCTTCACCAGCCATTTGGCGAGCTTGCCTTCCTCCATTGTGGGAGAGAGCGCGGGCATCAGGATCTCGGTCGCCATGGTCGTTTCCTGCTCGTCGGTCGCGTATCGTTATCGGGCGTATTATCGATCAGAACCTAGGGCCGCGTTGGTGTCACAAGCCCCCGGTGCGCATCATCAGGTAGGCGTCGTTCGGCGTGAAACAGATTTCGCCACCGACCATATGAACACTCGCGGGTCGATCGATCCGCATCTCATGTTGCGCATGGTAGACGTGGACGCCGGCACTTTCGAGGGTGGCCCGCTCGGTAGCGGCGCGTGCTGCGTCACCGTCCCGCATCGCCGTCGCGAGTGCCAGAAAACGCTCGGTGAAATCGCGCTGTCGCCGACAGTCCCGGCGACGCCCCGCAACGACCCAAGCGTCGTCTCGCCAGCACGCAGCTCGATCGTCGCCATCTCGGCGCGGCGCTTGACAGTGACGGTGCGGGTCGCGGTCCGGGCCATGCGTTAGTTGCCCTCCGTTACCGGCGGCAGATCGTACGGCCAGAGTGCGCCGAGCGAGAACGAGATGGCATCGAACGGCTCGGCGCGGACGTCGTCGTGGCCGCCGAAATTCCTGAGCGCCTGCCAATGATCCGCGCCACGCCCGAAGACCTCGAGTGTTTTGTACTCAGGATCGAGGTACCAGAGATGGCCAACACCGAACGAGTAGTAGATGTCGAACTTAATGGTGCGATCGTGAATGGCAGTGCTCGGCGAGAGGACTTCGCAAATCCAATCGGGCGGTGTGGTGATGCCCACCTCTTCTGGCATGGTAGGCAACCGTTCCCGGCGCCACGCCGCGATATCCGGCACGACAACGTGGTCGCCTAGGTGCAATTCCGGTTCATCGATGAAAATCCAACCACCGGGCCCGCCTCTTCCACCTTTCTGGAATGGGCCACCCAGTTCGACACCAAGTGATGCGCTGGCAATCCCATGACGTGGACGTGGGCGCGGGTGCGTCACCAGTTCCCCGCCGAGGATTTCCGCCACCATGTTCGGCGGCACGGCTTCGAGATCGGCGTAGGTCGCCGGCCTCTTGCGTGTCTTTGCCGTGGTGGTCATTCTTGCCTCACGCGTAGCAAACCGACTTTACCGCCGCGACGACCTGATCGGCGTTGGGAAGCGCGAGCTTTTCGAGGTTAGCGGCGTAGGGCATCGGCACGTCGGCACCGTTGACCTTGGCGGGCGGCGCATCGAGATAATCGAAGGCCTGGATCGCGACCTGCGCACAGATTTCAGAACCGATCGAGCACGTCGGCCATGCTTCTTCCACCGTGACGAGGCGGTTGGTCTTGCGTACGGAGGCGAGGATCGTTTCCCAATCGATCGGGCGCAGCGAGCGCAAATCGATCACTTCGGCCTCGATGCCCTCGCCGGCCAGCGTCTCGGCGGCGGCAAGCGCGTAGTTCATGCCGCGCGCGAACGAGACGATCGTGACGTCCTTGCCCTCGCGGGCGATGCGCGCTTTGCCGATCGGCACGAGCCAGTCGTCGACCTTCGGAACGGGGCCGCTGACGCCGTAGAGCATTTCGTTCTCGAGCACGAGGACGGGATTGGGATCGCGGATCGCGCTCTTGAGGAGGCCCTTGGCGTCTGCGGGGTTCGACGGGATCACCACCTTCAAGCCGGGCACATGCGCGTACCATGACGAGTAGCACTGCGAGTGCTGGGCGGCCACGCGAGACGCCGCGCCATTCGGACCACGAAACACCATCGGCGCGCCCATCTGGCCGCCCGACATGTACAGCGTTTTGGCGGCGGAGTTGATGATCTGGTCGATCGCCTGCATGGCGAAGTTCCAGGTCATGAATTCGACGATCGGTTTGAGACCGGCCATGGCGGCTCCGACGCCGATGCCGGCAAAACCCTGCTCGGTAATCGGCGTATC
>LNEA01000233.1 GCA_001464855.1 Rhizobiales bacterium Ga0077530 | reverse complement strand
GCGCCGCTCGGACCGATGGAGATGTGGCAGCGGGCATGGCTGCAGAACATGCCGCAGATCGCCTCGCTTGGCGCCGCGTTTGCACCCCCGAGCCCCATGGCGGCACTACCGCCCGTTCCCGCGCCCTGGCAGCCCGTGGCCACCGCGTACCGGTCGGCGAACGGCCACGCCATGGCGGCCGTGTTGCGCACCATGGCCGACGTGGTGGAGCCGAAACACTCCACCATGGATCTCGCGAGTTTCTGGTTGAACCCGCTCGGCACGCGCCACTGATCCGGTCGGGCGACACGGCGGCCACCGCGTCAGTTGCCGCTACGCCTTCTGCTCCCAGCGCCCAGCGGCCGTTTGCCGCCAATACGTAGCCTTGCTCCCTTGCGCCCGGGCGCGTTGCCATTGCGCACGCGCAAGTGTGAGGGCCTCCTCGTCGCGGCCATCGAAGATAACGACGATCCTCACATATTCGGCGTAGGTGTCGATATCGGCCCCATCAATGAGGAAGCGGACGCCGGCGCCATTGGTATTGTCCGGCCCGACGGTCAACAGGATCGGCTGGCGGTCGGGTGCGCCGTCCTTCGCCGTACCATGAGGCAGGAAGCTGTCGTCGGCATACGTCCACAACAACGCGTCGACTGCATCGAGGCGCTCGGTGCTGCCGGCCTGGACCACGGCCCGCCATCCGCGTTGCAGCGTCCGCTCGAGCAGGTTCGGTAACACGCTCTCCAGCGGCTGGCCTTCGAGATGATAGAAAAGTATTTCCGTCGCGATATCGCTCACCAGTCGGTCCCCGCTTGCGCAGACCCGTGCATGCTACCAGATGTTTGATCGTATCGGGCGAACGATGCAGCGGCACCGCCGCAAGCTTTACTCTCGTCTCTCTTGATACCTTTGCCCACGCTCACGTATGGTGGCGTGTTGATCGCGGGACCAAAGGGCAGCGTCGGTGACCGAACAGCAGAAGCAGTTTCCCGAATTCTATGTCACGGCACCGCAGGCTTGTCCCTATTTGCCGGGCCGATCCGAGCGGAAGCTCTTCACCCACCTCACGCACGACAAGCCCCGCCCACTGATCGACAACCTCCTCAAGGGTGGCTTCCGCCGCAGTCAAAACATCGCCTACATGCCCTATTGCGAGGGCTGCCAAGCCTGCGTGTCGGTGCGTGTGCTCGTCAACGACTTCGAGCCGGGCCGCACCTTCCGCCGCATCCAGGAGCGCAATGGCGATCTCGCGACGCGGCGCATCCAGTCCGTCGCGACGTCGGAGCACTTCAACCTCTTCCGCTCCTACATCGACGCGCGGCATGGCGATGGCGGCATGGCGGACATGAGCGTCCTCGACTACGCGATGATGGTCGAAGACTCGATCGTCGATACCTTCCTGACCGAATACCGCGTGTCGACGGGAAAGCCGCACCTCCATCGCCCGGAGAGCACGCCGCTCAAGGCCGTAGCCCTGTGCGACCAGCTCTCGGACGGCATCTCGATGGTCTACAGCTTCTACGATCCCGATGAGGATACGCGCAGCATCGGCACCTACATGATCCTCGAGCATATCGAGTATGCGCGGCGGCTGGGGTTGCCCTACCTCTATCTCGGCTACTGGATCGAGGGCTCTCGCAAGATGAGCTACAAATCACGCTTCATGCCGCAGGAGCGACTTGGCACTGACGGCTGGGTGCGCGCTTGACCAGTTAGCGCGCGGAGCCCATACGGTTCGCCAGCACGCAACCGATCGACACGCGTGCCGATACGACACCACGAAGAGATCAACGGGTCCGGACTGAACGGCGACGTGCGCCTGTTTGCATCGGACCGACTGTGCCGCGCAACGTCGCGGCGGGGAGAAAACGCGAGTGGGCGCGCGGGTCTGTGCAAAGCAGGCTCGGCACGCACGCGCCGAGGCGGAACACGGTGGACCATTTCCTCGCAGCACTAGCCGACGTGCCGTTCTTCGCGCTCGGCGTGCGCATGGCGGCAGTCGCAGTCTTCATCGTCTTGAGCGCTCTGATCTCGGAGCGCGCAGGGCCCTTCTTCGGCGCCATGGTGACGTCGCTCCCGGTGTACACCGGGCCCGTCTTCCTCTTTCTCGCCATCGACCATCCACCCGAG
Organism: Rhizobiales bacterium Ga0077530; assembly: GCA_001464855.1. GTDB lineage: Bacteria > Pseudomonadota > Alphaproteobacteria > Rhizobiales > Hyphomicrobiaceae. Next base: position 3,491 of record LNEA01000233.1, on the reverse strand, counting down.
TTCCTCGCGCAGGTCACGGTCGGCTCGCTCGGCTCGTGTGCCGTCATACCGGTCTTCGTCCTCATGTACGCGCTGATGGCGAGGGCAGGGCACACTGCCTTGCCGAGCCTGATTGTGGCGCTGACCGCCTGGGTAAGCGTCGCCGCACTCGTCCAGCTCAAGGAATGGTCGCTGATCGAGGCGCTGGTATTCGCGCTGCCGATCTACGGTGTCACGATCCTGATCGGACGTAGTTTCACGCAAGCGGTCGCGTTGACGCCGACCGGGCGCTCGTGGCGCGACCTCATGCTGCGGGTTCTCATGGTGACGTGCGTCGTCGGCGCCGTGAACGCCATGAGCCCGTTCCTGCCGGTGAAGGTCACCGGCGTGCTGTCGATCATGCCGACGGTGATGTTGAGCCTGATCCTGGTGCTCCATGGTCGGATCGGTGGCCCGGCGACCGCCGCTCTTCTCATCCACGCCATCACAGGCATGGTCGGGATGCTGCTCGCAGTGACGCTCGTAGGACTTACAATCGTGCCGTGGGGGCCGGCGGCGTCGCTCTCGGCCGGCCTCGCCACCTCCCTGGGCTGGAACCTGACGCTCATCGCCATCCGACAGGGCGGTCGCGCGTTGCGCAATCGCCGACTGGCTCGCCAGCGGTGACGGCCCGCCTCAGCCGACCACGGCCTGCGCCTCGATTTCGACCTTCATGCGCGGATCGACGAGGCCCTTGACCTCGACCAGCGTCGACGCCGGCCGATGATCGCCGAAATAGGCGACGCGGCGCGGATTGATCGACGCCCGCTCGCTGATGTCGGTCATGAACACCTGAACCTTGGTGACGTGCTCCGGCCCGGCGCCGGCTGCCTTCAGGCATTGGTCCATAACGTCCATGGCAATATCGAACTGGGCGACGGTATCGGGCGGGATGTGCCCATTGGCTTCCATGCCGACGATGCCGGACACCCACACGAGATTGCCCGCGCGGACGACGTGGCAATAATGGCTGACCGGGGCCATGATGCCCGGCACCATGATGCGCTGAATCATTGGGGTCCTCCTTGCTGTGTCGATTTGTGGCTGCTCACCCAAGCATAGCGTGCCGCGGCCACGACGGGTCGATTATTCAGCGACGCCGAGATACGGTCGAGGCAGACGGAGGATAAGAACCATGATCGAAACAACGCTCGACATCACCACCCAAGACGGCGCCATGGAAACGTTCGCGTGCCGCCCTGATCGCGGCTCACACCCCGCCGTGCTGATGCTGATGGACGCCCCAGGCATCCGCGAGGAGTTGCGCGACATGGCGCGGCGGCTCGCCACCGTCGGCTACTGCGTGCTGCTGCCGAACCTCTACTACCGCGCCGGGCGCGATTCGATGTTCGATCCGCCGACGGTGCTCGAACACGGCAGTCTCGAGCACACACGGATGCGCGCCATCCGCACCAAGATGACGATCCCGCCCGTCATGGACGACGTCGCGGCGATGATGAAGTTTCTCGAGACGCAGGAAGGCGTGAAACCCGGCCCCATCGGCACGCACGGCTACTGCATGAGCGGACCGTATGCACTAGCTGCCGCCGCCCGGTATCCCGATCGTGTGGCCGCTGCCGCGTCATTTTACGGAACCTGGCTCGTCAGCGACGCAGTAGAGAGCCCGCATCTCACACTGCGCAAAGCCAAGGGTGAATTGTACATCGGGTGCGCCGAGCACGACGAGCTTGCGCCGCTGCCGATGGTCGCCGAGTTGCGGCTTCTGTTCAACGCATCGGGCAATCCCGGCGAACTCGAGATCTATCCCGGTGTGCACCACGGCTTCGGTTTTCCCGACCGCAAAGTCTACGAAAAGCACGCCGCCGAGCGCCACTGGGAGCGGCTCATCGCGCTGTATCGTAGACGGTTGGGATAAGGCTGGCGCCGTCACGGACGCTGCATCGTACTCGTCATCGCCACATCGGATAGGAGGCGTGCATGTTCGACATCAGTCAGGCGCCATGGATTTTCTGGGCTCTGCTCTCCGCCGTGTTCGCGGCACTTACAGCGGTCTTTGCGAAAGTCGGTATCGAGAATATCAACTCGGATCTCGCAACGCTTTTGAGAACCGTGGTCGTCCTGTTCGTACTCGGCGGCATCCTGCTCATGCGCGGCCTGTTTCAACCGTTGTCGAGTACTTCAGGGCGAACCTACCTGTTTTTGACGCTCTCTGGTTTGGCCACCGGCGCTTCATGGGTGTGCTACTTTCGAGCGCTTCAACTCGGCGATGCCGCTCGCGTCGCCCCAGTCGATAAGCTAAGCGTCATCCTGGTTGCCATTTTCGGAGCGACCTTCCTCGGCGAACATCTGGCATTGCACAACTGGGCTGGCGTCACGCTCATTGCAGCGGGCGTTGTCCTGGTCGCCCTGCCTTGAGCTGCTGCATCCGCAGCGTCAACCACATTGCTGCACGAGCGTCCAACTCTTGATGCGGCACTTTTGGCGCCCGCGCTTGTCGTACTCGCACACGCGATTGGGTTCGCGACGATACGAGCAGTAGACGCCTGGGGCTGGGAAGCCCTCGTAGCCGCGCTGCGGCCGCTTGGTCTCGTAGCGTTGTTCTTCGTAGGGCTCATACTGGAAAGGCTGGGCCTTTGCGGGCGCGCTCAGCCCCGCGACCGTTGTGACGACTGCGATCAACAGTCCGACGGCAGACACACGCATCATAGGGCTTCTGGACATGGCAATGTCCTCACTTGGACTCTGACTACACGCGAGGTTAGTTCTCGCCTCTGACGGAACGGTCGAGCCGTGGCCCAGTTCCGTTACCCGACCAGCTTCTGCGCCAGCTCAGTGACCCGCTCCGCCGTAATACCGAAGTGTGGGAACAGCTTTCCGGCCGGCGCCGACGCACCGAAGTCGGACATCCCGACGAACGCGTCTTCGGGGCGCAGCCATTCGCTCCAGCCCTGCTCGACCGCGGCCTCGATCCCGATGCGCGGCGCGACGCCCAGCACGGCTTGGCGATAGTGGGTATCCTGCTTGCGGAACAGCTCGAAGGACGGCAGCGACACAACGGCTGCGGCAATCCCCTTCGCCGCCAGCGCATCCGCTGCCTTGACCGCGAGGCCGACCTCGGACCCCGTCGCAATGATGGTCACCGCACGTTTTCCGCCGTCCGCTTCGCGCAGCACGTAACCGCCGCGCGCGCTCTTGTTCTCGCCGAGCGGCTCCTTGCGCAGGTTCGGCACGTTCTGACGCGTCAGCGCAAGCACTGAGGGCGTACCGGGTTGTCCCGCCGCGATGGCCCAGCATTCCGCCGTCTCCACGCCATCAGCCGGACGGAACACGTTGAGGTTCGGGATTGCGCGCAGCGCCGCCAGATGCTCGACCGGCTGATGCGTCGGCCCATCTTCGCCAAGCCCGATCGAGTCGTGCGTGAAGACGTAGACGACCTGCTGCTTCATCAGCGCGGCAAGCCGGATCGACGGCCGGCAGTAATCCGAGAACACGAGAAACGTGCCGCCGTAAGG
>LNEA01000232.1 GCA_001464855.1 Rhizobiales bacterium Ga0077530 | reverse complement strand
GAAACGGATATGTACATGAGCACCGTGAGCAAAGACGAGCAGCGCATTCTTGACGAGATCGACCGCAACTTCGATGCGCAGACCGAATTTCTGAAGGGACTGGTCCGCTGCCCATCCATTCGCGGTGCCGAGCACACGGTGCAGGATTATGTCTTCGAGGCGCTGGCCAAGCGGGGCTACGCCATGGACCGCTGGCTCGTCACCGAGGACGACATCAAGGATCATCCCGGCTTCTCGCCCATCGCGGTGTCCTACGAGAACGCCTGGGTCGTCGTCGGCACGCATCGGCCGAACACCACGACGGGCCGCTCGCTGATCATGAATGCTCATATCGACGTCGTACCGCCAGGGCCGACCGACATGTGGAGTTCACCGCCTTACGATCCTGTCATCCGTGACGGATGGATGTACGGGCGCGGCGCCGCCGACATGAAGGCGGGCCTCGCGTGCAATATCTATGCACTCGACGCCATCAAGAGCGTCGGCTTCGAGCCTGCCGCAACGATCCACGTGCAGTCCGTTCCGGAAGAGGAGAGCACCGGCAACGGCACGCTCGCGACGTCCGTGCGCGGCTATCGCGCCGATGCCGCCATCTGTCCGGAACCGACGAATGGCAGCATCACGCACGCCAACGTCGGCGTCGTCTGGTTCTCGGTGCGCGTTTACGGGCGACCGGCGCACGCACGCGAAATGCAGGCCGGCATCAACGCCATCGACGCCGCGTATCAGGTCGTCGGCGCCCTCCGAGTACTTGAAGAACAGCTCAACGTCGAGGCGGCGCAGCACCCCCTGTTCCGGGATCTCACGCACCCGATCAACCTCAACATCGGCCAGATCGAGGGCGGCGATTGGAACTCGACCGTGCCGGCGTCCTGCACCGTCCATTGCCGCCTGTCGATGCTGCCCGGCACGCCTGCATCTGAACTTAAGCGGCGCATCGAACAAACCATCAGCGATTTCTCTCGCAAGCTGCCGGGCAGCGGAAATACCCCGCCGGTGATCAAATGGACCGGTTTCTCGTGCGAAGGCTTCGTGCTCGAGGAAGGCACCGAGGCGGAGAAGACGTTGGCGACGGCGCACAAGGCTGTTTTCGGCAGCCCGCTGAAGCGACAGGTGATGCCGGCCTATCTCGATGCGCGCGTGACGATCCTCTACGACAAGATCCCGACGCTCGTGTACGGTCCCGGCGGTCGCAACATCCACAGCATCGACGAAGCACTTGATCTCGAGTCGATGCGGCAAGCGACGAAATCGATCGCGCTGTTCACGGCACGCTGGTGCGGACTCGCGCCGTTGAAGGGATCGTGAGGCTTTGCCGATGTAGTTGACGAAAACGGCTCTCAACAGCTGACTACGGAATCCCCCTCCCCTTGCGGGGAGGGGTTAGGGGTGGGGGGAATCCCTACCGCCGATGTTCTGCAATCCCCCCTCCTAACCTCCCCCACCGCCGCGACGAAGGCGCGCCTTCGTCACTGGGGGGAGGGACATGTCGAGCAAGACGCTGCCGACGCCCAGATCCCTACTTCCCCTTGAATTTCGGCGGACGCTTCTCGGTGAAAGCGGCGCGGCCTTCGATCCAGTCGGAACTGCGGTTGATGGCATCGACCTGCGACCGCGCGATGCCGGCGATCTCGGTCGGTCCCCTGGGCAGCGTCTCGGACGCGAAGCGCTTGAGCATCCGCGACGGCATGGGCGCGGTATCGGCGATCCGCCTCGCATAATCCATCGCCGTCGGCATGAGCTGATCGAGCGGTACGATCTTGTTGGCGTATCCGACTTCGTAGGCGCGTTTGGCGTCGATCGTGTCGCCGACGAGCAGCAGCTCCATCGCGATCTTGTGCGGAATGCGCGTGACGAGGTTCGAGATCAAGCCGCCGGAGAAGGCGATCTTCACTTCCGGATAGGAGAACTTGGCGTCCTCAGAGACGATCATGATGTCGGCCATCGTCGTCAGCACCATCGCGCCGCCGATGCACCAACCTTGCACCGCCGCCACCACCGGCTTGTCGACCGGAAATCCGATGCCGGGCATGCCGTGATAGAGATGATGCGGCACATTCTTGAGATCGGCGCCCGCCGAGAAGGCCTTGCCGCTCCCGGCCAGCACGGCAACGCGCGCCGCGTCATCGCCCATGAACTGCACCCAACGGTCATGCAATCCATCGACGATCTCGGCGTCGAGCCGGTTCATGCGCTCGGGCCGGTTGATCGTGATGATCGCAACCATGCCATCGCGCGTGTAGGTAACCGCTGAACTCTCGCTCACTTTTTCCTCCCTGCGCGCAGGCCAGCCGTGGCTACGCCCGCCGCCTTGAACGCGGCGATCTCTTCCGCCGAATAGCCGGCATCGCCGAGCACCGCATCGGTGTCCGCTCCCGGCATCGCCGGGAATTGCTTGATCTCGGCGCCGCCGTGCGCGAGCCGAATGCCCGAAGCGACCAGTTCGACTTCGCCATGGGGCGAATCGATCTTCTGCAACACCGTGCGCGCCTTGAGCTGCGGATGCTTGACCACGTCGGCGATCGACCAGATGCGGGAGCACGGGACATTCGCCGCCGTCAATCGCGCATCCCACGTCTCAGCGTCGGCACTCGCAAACACCTCCTCGATGATTGCCCGCAGCGCCACCTCGTTTGCAATGCGCGCCGGCCAGTCGATGAAGCGCGGATCCTTCGGCAGATCGGGATGGCCGATCGCCTTCGCGAGTTCGATGAACTGCTTGTCGTTATTGACCGCGAGCAGCAGGTGTCCGTCCTTGACCTTGAACAGGTCCGCTGTCGGCAATCGGCTTTGCGCGCGGTTGCCTGCCGGGCCCTGGATGTGACCGCCGACGGTGTGATCGACGACGAACGACGACATGAACGTCAGCGCCGAGTCGAGCATCGCGACATCGACCAACTGCCCTTTGCCGGTGTGCGTGCGCTGGAACAGCGCGCTCGCTACGCCAAATGCGAGCGACATGCCGCCGATCGCGTCGCACACCGCGAAACCGGCCCGCGTGGGCCCGCTCTCGACCGATCCTGTGATCGACATGAGCCCACTCATCGCCTGGATCTTGCCGTCGTAAGCGCCCGTCGTCCGCTCGGGTCCGTTCTGGCCAAAGCCCGACACCGCCGCATAGATGATCCGCGGATTGACCTTCGACAACGCCTCGTAGCCAATGCCGAGCTTGTCCATCACGCCGGGACGGAAGTTCTCCATCACCACATCGGCCGTCTCGGCGAGCCGCTTCACGATGGCGATCGCCTCGGGTTTCGTCAGATCGAGCGCGATGTTGCGCTTGTTCGAATTGATCGCCATCCAGCCGGTGCCGAGACCGCGATCCGACCACTCCTTGTTCGGCGGCCCGTAGCGCATATCGTCGCCACCCGGCCGCTCGATCTTGACGACGTCGGCACCGAACAGCGCGAGCTGATAGCTGCCGAACGGCCCCGCGAACACCTGCGTGAAATCGAGGACGCGGACGCCCGTAAACGGCTGGCTCATTCCGCCGCTCCCTTATCCGCTTCTGGCGATCGAACTCGGCGCGACGGCGCGCGATCTCTTCAGCCGACAGGCGATCGATGTTGGAATAGTCGAGCTTCCAGTCGGGATTGTCGCTCCAGGCAATCGGGTTCTGCACCGTCGTCCGCGGGCCGGGCGCAGTCTCCAGCACCCGCAGCGCGTGCTCGAGCGTCAGGCGTTGCGCTTCCTTATCCTTCGGCCTGCCCGCCGGATTGCCGAGCGGGAAATCATTGAACGCGAGGCGCGGCACGCCGACGAACTCGACGATGTCCTTGGCGCAAGCCATGACCACGGTCGGAATGCCTGCGGCTTCGAGCGCTCGCGCGGCGAGGCTGATGCTCTGATGGCAGACGGGGCAATTGGCGCACAGCACCGCGACATCCGCACCATCTTCGAGCACGCGGCGGACGATCTCGGGGCAATCCATATCCAGAGTCGTGCGATGGCTGCGGTTGGTGGGGAAGCCATGCACGTGCGGCGTCACCCCGCCGATCAGGCCACGATTGGCCGCGTCGCGGAGCGTCGGCAGCGGGAACCAGGTGCCGGAGTCCTCGGCCGTCGTATGCGCGCGGTCGATGCCGACGTGCGAGATACGCGTGTCGTGATCCTTCGTGGAGTCGAGCGAGTAGACGACATAGAATTTAG
>LNEA01000231.1 GCA_001464855.1 Rhizobiales bacterium Ga0077530 | reverse complement strand
GGTTATTTTCGATTGTGACGGCGTTCTCGTCGACACCGAACCCGTCTCCAACACGGTCATGTCGGCGGCCCTCGCGCGCCATGACTACCGGATCAGCGTCGAGGATTGCCGCGTGCGCTTCGTCGGACGAACCATCGACTCCATTCAGACCGAGGTCGAGGCCGAGACCGGCCGGATGCTTGGCGCGGATTGGCCGGAACGCGTGCGGACGGAGACCGAGGCTGCTTTCGATCGGGGCGTGCGGCCGATACCGGGGGTCGAGAGGGCGATCGCCGCTGTCGTGGAGGCGGGTCTGCCGTACTGCGTTGCGTCCTCCGGGAAATTCTCGAAGATGCGGAAATCATTGGGGCAGACTGGGCTGCTCGTGCACTTCGAGAATGTGCTCTTCAGCGCCGAGCAGGTCCAGCGCGGCAAGCCCGCACCCGATCTCTTTCTCTTTGCCGCGCAGCGCATGGGCGCGGTGCCGGCGGCGTGCACTGTGATCGAGGATAGCGTGCCCGGTGTCCAGGCCGGGCTTGCTGCCGGAATGCGCGTGCTGGCCTATGCGGGCGATCCTATGTCGGTTAAATCAGGACTCCTCGATACCGGTGCGCACGCGTTCTTCGATATGGCGGACCTGCCGCGCCTCCTCGGGCTTGCGCCCCCGCATTGACGAGATCGTGGGGCTCACGATCTGCCCGACACCAGCAATATCTGGCGTGCTGATGCGCCTCGGAGACCAGCGCCGATGATCCGGCTGAAAGACGCGGAGATCATTGCAGCCGGCCACACGCGGGATGTCTATCGCCATCCCGACGATGCGTCGCTGCTCATCAAGGTGATCCGCGCATCGGCTATCGCGACGCGCTATGGTCGCGGCTCGCCCTGGTACAAGTTCAAGCGCCGCCGCTACGCGCACCTGATTTCCTACCTGCGAGAGGTGCGCGAGCAGATCGCGGTCCATGCGATCGGCGGGCCGCATCCTCGTTTTCTCCAGAAGATCGTCGGGTTCGTCGAGACGGACATGGGCATGGGCCTCGTCGTCGAAGCGGTCCGGGCGGCGGACGGCTCGTCGGCGCCGACGGTTGCCGCGCTCGCCGCAGAAGGCGCGCTCGATGAGGTGCGGCTCGCGGCTCTCGACCGTTTTCTGGACGAGATGGTGAATTCGCCCGTGATCGTTGCCGACCTCAATCCGTTCAACGTCGTCTATGGACGGGGCGCCGACGGGGTCGATCACTTCGTTTTGATCGACGGCATTGGCCACAAAAATCTCATCCCGCTCGAGCGCATGAGCGCGCGGCTCAACCGCTGGAGCAAGGTGCGCAAGGGGGACCGTTTCCGCCAGATGGTGGCCGCGCGCCGCTCGGCTTCAGGGCAGTCCGCGACCGTCGTTAATCGCTGAGCGGCAGGCCTTTCAGCGGTTTACCAGTCCGGCACTCGGGCGATCCTAGGGGCGTTCAAGCTTTCCGTTCATCTTCGGGGTCGTATGCTGACGGCCTGCAAGTATAAAGGTGCAAAAAATCTACGCTGGACGGGCGGAGTGGCGCGAGTGCCAGATATACCGCTCCCTTATGCTGTAATCTTGTGCCGTCATTCAGTTTGCATGGCCGGAGCCAGCGGTTAATATTGTCCGAGAGTTCATTCGTCGAGGTCGCCGGATGCTGCTGCGCCTTAGCGCTAAGCTAGGAGGCGCGCTGCGACCCGAGCGCATGGGAAACCAATGATGCTTTACGTTACGAGGCACCGGTGGATCAGTCGCGCGTTGATGCCGCTGTGCGCGATCGTGGGGGCGATTGCGCTGCAGGCGTGCGATCGTCCGCAGGCGCAGAACAAGGCTGAGAAGGCGGCGACGCCGCTGCCGGTCGTCACGACCAGCAAGCCCGTCGTCAGCGACGTGGTCGAGTGGGATGAATACACCGGCCGCTTCGAAGCCGTCGCGAGCGTCGAGATCCGCGCGCGCGTGTCGGGCTATGTCGACCAGATCGCCTTCACCGATGGCCAGTCCGTCAAGAAGGGCGATCTCCTGTTCGTGATCGATCCGCGTCCTTTCGAGCGCGTGCTGGCGACAGCGAATGCGGAACTCGAACAAGCCCGCATGAAAGTTCAGAATACGACGTTGGATGTCGATCGCGGCCGGCCGCTGGTCGAGCGCAAGATCATGTCAGAAAAAGTGTTCGAGGATCGCGCGAGCCTGCAGCGGGAAGCGGAAGCCGCCGTCAAGGTCACCGAGGCGAAGGTCGCGTCCGCTGAACTCGAACTTTCCTTCACGCGCATCACGGCGCCCATCGACGGCCGCCTCAGCCGCGCCAACATCAGTCTCGGAAGCTGGATTTCGGCGGGCGGAACCGCCAATGCGACGGTGCTGACGCAGATCGTGACGCAGGATCCGATTCAGATCTACTTCGACATCAGCGAGAACAATTACATCAAGTACAAGCGGCTGGCGGAACGGTCACCCTGCCGGACGAGGCAAGGCGGTTCGAACATCGCGGCCGCCTGGACTTCGTGGACAATCGCCTGGATCCCGGCACCGCAACGATGCGCGCCCGTGCGGTGGTGCCGAATGCAAAACAGCTCTTCTCGCCGGGCATGTTCGCGCGCGTCCGGCTCGCGGGGACGCCTAAGCAGTCGACGGTGCTGCTGCCGGATGCGGCCATCGGCACCGACCAGGCGAACAAGTTCGTGCTCGTCGTTGCTGAGGACGGGACTGTGTCGCGGCGCAATGTACAACTTGGCCCGCTGTATCAAGGTCTGCGCGTGGTCCGTGACGGTGTGGGCGCGGAAGACTGGGTCGTGACGAGTGGCCTGCAGCGCGCGCGGATCGGCCAGAAAGTGGCGCCCAATCGCGAGATGCTGCGGCTCTCGGAGGTTCGCACCCCAGAGCCTGCTCGCTCGACGAGCCGGTAGGCCCCGTCAGCGCGCGGGTAGCAACTCCGGCCGATACTCGAAGTGCATCGTGTCGTAGTGGTACCACTTGCCGCCCCAGATGAAGCCGTGCTTCTCGAAGATCGCGACGATCTCGGCCGGGATGCGGTTGCGATACGGGTAGCGGCCATCGCTGCCGGGCTTATTCCAGCGCCAGTAGTCGGTGTGCTTCGTCGCGATGTCGATCGCGATGCCAAGGCCGTGCGGGCTGAGGCGGGTCGTGCCGGCGATCGGCCGGCAATTGTAGGTGCCGGCTGGTGGATACAAGTAGGTGTCGAATCGGTCCGGCAGCGCGTCGAGTTCGGCCGAGATCGCCGCGAGACGCTCGGCGACGCCGTTGATCCGCGTCACCTGGAGCGTTTTCCCCCATTTTTTCGGGAGCCAAACGACGGGCACGAGATTGGCGATGACGCCGCCCTTTTCGCAGTCTCCGTACATGGCGAGAAAGAAGGCGCTGTTGCGGGCGCGTCCAGGATCGAAGTCGAGCACGGGCGGTGGCGCTTCTCCCTGCGGATAGGGCGTCATCAGCATATCCTTGAGATCCGGCGAATCCAGGCGTTCTGCAGGCGTCTTCGCGCCACGCCCGTCGTCGATTGTCATGCGCTTGCCGTCTCGCCACACCAGAGAGTTGCCGTCGCGCCGCTCGAGGAATTGCGGATAGGCGTTCAATAGACGCTGTGCGATGGCGTCGACATGCCGTGTGGTAGACCACCAATGCGAGGGTAATTGCCATGAGAGTCATGATTTTCTGAGGTCTCAAGGCCACGCCTCTCTTGGTTTTGCCGACGGGGTAGGGTGTGTCTGCGCCGCCCAAGGCCGTCACACTTGCTTTACGCCACCGTTTTTGCTGCTAAACTTTGTCGCAAGCATCGTCCAGACCGAGGCCTGTCGACCCACGAACCGGGGTGTTGCCAAACGGCATCATGCGTCCCAGGCGCTGGAGTATTGCACTGATGGAGTCGGAAGACGACCGTGGAGCCGCCGCTCCCGCCGCGCCTTTGACGTCCCCTGCCGCCGATGCGGCGCCGGGTGGGATGCCAGAGTGTGCGCAGTCGCTTGCCGCGCCCATACCCACAGTGACGTCGACGCCCTTTCCGGCAGCAGCGCGAACTGCCCAGGAGTCGACCACTACCGCGCCGCGCAGTCATTCGCG
>LNEA01000230.1 GCA_001464855.1 Rhizobiales bacterium Ga0077530 | reverse complement strand
GGCGCATTCACCGGGATCGGCGCGTACGTCACCGTGCTGCTGTGGAACTTCGCCGGCATCACGCCGTGGATCGGCATCCCCGTCGCAATGCTCGTGGCGACGATCGCGGGCCTTCTGGTCGGATATCCCTGCTTCCGGATGCGGATCACCGGCCACTATTTCGCGCTGATGACGCTGGCATTCACCGAGTTCGTGCGACTGTGCATCGTCGGCTTGCGGGATTGGACCGGCGGCTCCCTCGGTACACAGCCAAAACGCTACGGCGATGGCGTCTCGCTTTACGCGTTCCAGTTCGAACCCGATCGCGTGCTCGCTTATTACATCGCGCTCGCCGTCTGGCTTATCGGTTTGGCGATCTGGATCAAGATCGATCGCAGCATGGACCGCTTCGCGCTGGATGCCGCCTCCCAGGATGAGGATGCCGCCGCATCGGTCGGCATCAACGTCACGCGCGAAAAGCTGAAGATCACCGCGATCTCGTCCGCCATGTGCGCGTTCGGTGGCGCAATGTTCGGCCAGTACCAGATGTACATCGGCCCCGACACGATCGCCGGTCTCGGTATCTCGCTCAACATCGTGTTCGCCGTGATTGCAGGGGGCATCTGGTCACTGTTTGGCCCGACATTCGGCGCCGTGTTCACCCAGATCCTCGCCGAGACACTGCGCGTCGGCCTGAGAAAATTCGAATCGCTGAGCCAACTGTTTGGCCAGAGTGCGTTGGCGCTCGATACGTTCATCTACGGACTTCTGTTGATCCTGTTCATCATCTACATGCCGAAGGGTGTGATCGGCACCCTATCGGAACGCCTGCAACGGCGCTCGAAGCCCTGATCGCAGGCGCAGCGTGTCGCCACAAAAAACGGCCAGGGAATGCTCCCTGGCCGTTCGCATTCTGGCTTCGTCGTCGCAGCGCTCAGAGCATCGTGCAGACGGTCGCGGCGCTCGACTTGTCAACCACCGCGCCTTCTTCGAGATTGAGCGCCGTCACGACGCCGTTGTCGACGACCATCGAATAGCGGCGCGAACGTACGCCCAACCCGCGCGCCGTGAGATCAAACTCGAGCCCGACCTTCTTCGTGAAGTCGGCTGCGCCATCGGCGAGAAACACGATCTTGCCCTCGGCACCGGTCTGCTTGGCCCAGGCGCTGAGAACGAAGACGTCATTCACGGAAACGCAGGCGATCGTGTCGATGCCCTTCGATTTCATGTCGCCGGCCATCTGGATGAAGCCGGGGAGATGCGTGTTGTGGCAGGTCGGCGTGAAGGCGCCCGGCACCGCGAACAACACGACCTTCTTGCCACCGAACACATCGGCGGTCGTCATCGGCTTCGGCCCCTCTGGGCTCATGGTATTGAACGTCGCGTCCGGCAGCTTGTCACCGACCTTGATGGTCATGAGGTGTATCCTTTAGCTATGGGCTGGTACTGCTCGTGCGGGATGCGCCGAGCCGCGCGGGGCACACGCAGCGCCGCCGTCACCGCAACTTTAGCGGCTCTTGCGGATGTGGCCAAGCATTCGCCTTGACCGGATCGCCGTTCACCACTCGAGCGCCGCCCCGCCCCGCAGAACGGCATCGATCCGCTCGACGAACCCGTGCCCATCGCCATGCAGAGCGATACCGGGGAAGAGGACAAGCGGCGCGCGGCTGCCTTTACGCCCCTGGACGATGACGCGATGCGCCGCCTCGCCGGTGCGGGGGTATAGCGGCAGCACCCGCAAAGCACCGAAGCGCTGACCCATCCCGTCGATCAGCGAGCCCAGCGCGTCCGCACGATGGATCATCGTCGCCATGGCGTCCCGCGACGCCGCGGTCGCTATGAACCGGAACCAAGCGTCGAGGTCGCCGCCGGCCATCTGATGCGAGGCGGCCTTCAGGCGGGCGGACGGCGCTGTGCCGTGCCCGTGCGCAAAAAAGGGGGGATTGGCGATCACGTGCGTGAAAGCTCCCGGCAGAACGCGGCCCTCATCCGGCTCAGCTTCGGCGGGTGGCCGGTGGACCACGGCGCCGCCGGCGGCAACGTCGAGTTCGACCACGCGGGCGCGATCCTGAAATCCATTGC
>LNEA01000229.1 GCA_001464855.1 Rhizobiales bacterium Ga0077530 | reverse complement strand
CCGATAAGATGGCCCGCCTGTAGACCCGCCATCGTCACGATCGGCAGGATCGCATTGCGTAGCTGATGCACCCACAGTATCCGCGCCTCACGCACCCCTTTGGCGCGCGCCGTCCGGATGAAATCTTGATTGCCGACCTCGAGCAACGAGGCGCGGGTGAGCCGAGCGTACAGCGCGATATAGAAGAGCCCGAGCACGCTTGCCGGCAGTATCAGATGGTGGGCCACATCGAGAATATGAGCGAGCCCTTTTAGATCGCCGCCGACGGTTGCCATGCCGAAAGCGGGCACCCATTGGAGCTGCACCGAGAAGAGCAGCACCGCCATGAGCGAGATCCAGAACAGCGGCGTCGCATAGCAGAGAAGGGCGATCGCTGAAATCGCGCTGTCGATCCAGCGGCCGGCATTGCGCGCTGCAAGCGTTCCGAGCACGACGCCACCACACAGGGCGATCGTGAAAGCGGTCATGGTCAATAGGATCGTTGCAGGAAGGCGTTCGGTGATGAGGTCCGCGACGGTCCGCTGCTGACGGTATGAGAAGCCGAGATCGAGCTGCAGGATCCCTTTGAGATACGCCCAGAGCTGCGACGCCAGCGGTTCGTCGAGCTTGAACTGCTCACGGAGTTGGGCGACGAATTTCGCGTCCGCGGCGCCGGCTTCCCCGGCGAGAACCTGCGCAGGATCACCCGGCGCGAGCCGAATAAGGAAAAAGTTCAGGATCACAATGCCGACGACGACGAGGATCGCCTTTCCGGCACGCATGGCGACGTAGCGCGGCAGTGACATTAATACGCGCCTTTGGCTTGAAGCAGTCGACGCTCCGGTCGGGAGCAGCGGGGACGGCCGATGGGCCGCCCCCTATTGAGTGTCAGCGCTACTCGGCGAGATGAACCTCGTCGAAGCTCTCATTCACGCCGAGCGCCGTCGTGACCACACCCCGAAACTTCTTGTTGAAGAAGGTCGGAAACTCCAGCTCGTGCATCCAGCCAACGGCAACGTCTTCCGTGGTTTGCTGCTGAGCGATCGTGTACCAGCGCTGGCGCTCTTCGCGCGTCGGCGCCACGGCGCCCTTGTCGAAAGCCTCGTCCACCTTCGGATTGCGGTACTGGTGCGTGTTGGTGAACATCACGCCCTTCTTGATGTTCGACGAGATGTAGGAGCGAGCGACGCCGATCGCCGGATCGCCGAACTGGAAGAGATACTGCCAGGTCATATCGTACTCGAAGTTCGAGCAGGCCTGGTTGAACCCAGCGACGTCGGTGGTCTTGAGAACGACGTCGACGCCAATCCGACGGAGCTGCTGTTTCGAGTATTCAGCAACCCGCTGCCAGACCTCGCCATAAGGCATCACGATCATCTCGACCTTGGCGCGCATCCCACCCGCACCCTTCTTGAGGCCCATCTCCTCGAGCAGCGCCTCCGCTTTCTTCAGGTCGTAGGGATACTTTGTGAGCGCCTTTTCGTCGTAGAACTGCGTCACCGAGTTGATCGGTCCGTTGGCGGTCCGACCCAGGCCGAAAAACAATTTATCGCGCATGAACTCGCGGTCATGGGCGTGCATCATCGCCTTCCGAAACCGCGGATCGTCGAAGGGCTTGCGCGAGTGATTCATGTCGAGCCAGGAAACCGGCGCGTACATTTCGTAGCCTTTCGTGGTCAGTTCCAGATGCGGCATCGCCTTGAGCCGCTGGACCTCAAACCACTCGATGTCGCTGAAAGCCGCGAGATGGACCTTTTGCGTCTCCAGTGCCACCACCCTTTGCCCTGCATCCGGCACGACCTGGAAGATCAACTCGTCGAGGTACGGCTTGCCCGGCTTAAAATACTCCTCGTGACGGACCAGATGAATGTAGCTGCCCTTCTTCCACTCCTTGAGTTTGAAGGGCCCTGTCCCGATCGGATTGTTGTTGGCGGGGTTGGCGCGATAGTCGGTGCCGTCGTAGACGTGCTTCGGCAGGATCGGCGCCGTCGCTACATCGAACGCGTAGATGAAAGGCGGAAACGGATCCTTGAGTTGCAGAACGACCGTATCGGCATCGGGCGCCGTGACCTTCTCGACGCGAGCGAAGTTGATACGCGCGCGCGGATTGACCTCGGGCAGAAGCTTCGTGAACGAGAACACGACATCGTCCGATGAGAACGGCTTGCCGTCGTGCCACTTCACGCCCTTGCGCAGCTTGAAGGTGTAGGTCTTACCGTCGGCTGAGATCTCGAAGCTTTCTGCGAGGCTGGGAACTGGCTTGAGATCGAACGAATACGTGAGGAGCGCCGAGAAGATCTTTCCGCCGACCGTCTGCGTCGGCGTGTTCGATACGATGCCGACCGCGAGGATCGGCGGCTCGGGGTTGATCAGCGCGTGCATCGTCCCGCCGCGCTTTTGCGCCATGGCGGTGCTCGCCAATCCTGCGACCGCGACAGCCGCGGCCACAATGGATACGGCAACGCGATACGCGCCGCGTGGCGCAGTCGTCCTGCTCGAAAGGAACATGCTCATTTACTCCGCCTATTGTCGGCCGACGTCCACCAAGTAACCTTTGGACGATTAGAGGCTATCTCTCTCGTCTGGTGATCGCAACGTCCTTAAATAGGTTCGGATTCCTCGCTCGTGCCGGATCTTTGTGCGGGCGCGGCGTTTATTGTCCGGAAGTTCCACAAGATCACTGCATCGTCTCTCGTCACTACACCGACGAACTCTCAGGTACAGCCAGTCATTCAGATCTGTGCCGCGCTGTCGCCGCTTCTGCAGTGACGTAGCCGTTTTCGATGTCATCGCTAATCGCTTCGCGCGATCGTTCCGTTGGATCGCCGTAGCCACCGCCGCCCGCGGTCACCAAGCGGAACACGTCGCCTCGTCCAATCGACAGTCCGGCAACCTTCGACGGTAGTCGCTCGGTCGTGCCGTCGGCCCGCGTCAACTCGGCGAAGCTTGCGGCTCCCGGTGTGCCACCGGCGAGACCGTAGGGCCGCGTCTTGAACCGATCGAAGTTGCAGGCGAGGGTTCCGGCAGGCGCGTCGATGCGAAAAGCACGCGTCAGGCCGCATCCACCCCTGTACTGTCCAGCACCGCCCGAGTCCGGCACCAGATGATACGCTTCGAACGTCACAGGATAGGTGCTCTCGAGCATTTCTATCGGCGCGTTCGCGATGTTGTGCAGCCCGCAGGAAAATCCATTGGCCCCGTCGCCCTCGGGATGTCCGCCCCAGCCACCGCAGGTCAGATCGAAATAAACCTGCCGCCGACCGTCGGCGTGGAAAAGGTTCGTCGCGTAGGCATAACTCACGCCGTAGTAGGCGGCTGGCACGCGACCGGGCACCGCCTGGGCGAACGCTCCCATCACAGCGTTGACGACGCGATGTGCGACCGCCATGCGATTGGCGACGGGCGCCGGCGAGCGCGCCGTGACGCACAACCCGTCGGGCGCAAAGATTCGGACCGGCTCGTAGCAGCCCGCATTCGCCGGGATGTCGCTGCCGATCGCCATGAGGATGCCGCAGAAGACGCCGGAGCCCGACATGTTGCGCGTACAGTTGACCGGCCCTTGGGCCTGTGGCGACGATCCGGAAAGATCGATCTCGACGGTATCGCCCGTGACGGTCATCCGTACCGCAATTCGGAGCGGCGTCTCACGGTCGATCCCGTCGTCATCGACAAAATCGTCGAATGCGTAGGTGCCATCGGGAATACCGCGGATCATCGCGCGCATCGCCATCTCGGATTGGCGGCGGATACCGCGGCAGGCCTCCGCCAGGCGCTCGGGCGTATAGCGTTGGGCGATCCGGTGCAGGCCCTTGACGCCGATGTCCAGCGCCGCAAGCTGCGAGGCAAAGTCGCCGCCGACATTGGCCGGTTCGCGCGTATTGCGCAGCAGAAGTTGAATCACTTCCTGGTTGCGCCGGCCGGCATTGTCGAGCCGCATCGGGGGAATGCGAAAGCCTTCCTGATAGATCTCGGTCGCGCCCGCGTAGTAGCTGCCCGGCGCACCACCGCCGACATCGAGATGATGGACGAGGACGCCAGCGATCCCCACCAGCCGCCCATCGACGAATGCAGGTTTGAACGTCAGGATATCGTTGAGGTGCTGGCCACCCGAATAGGGGTCGTTGGTGATGATGATGTCACCCTCGCGCCAGGTATCGAGCGGAATGCTGTCGCGAAGGATATCGTCGAGACAGCTCGACATCGAATTGAGATGCACGGGAATGCACGTGGCCTGGGCAACGCTCTTGCCCTCTGCGTCGAACACGCACGTCGAATAGTCGAGGAGATCGCGCACGACGCTCGAGCGGCTGGTTCGCCAGATGGTGACGCCCATCTCCTCGGCGGCGGCGACGAGTGCGTTTCGTATGACTTCGAGCTGGACCGGATCGAGCGGTTTCATGGCTACACTGTGCCTCCCGAATTCCTGGTCGCTAGAAGATCACCCGTCGACGCCGTCGTCAGCTCCCAGCCGGGCGGGATGAAATGCGTCGCGTGCTCCTCCTCGATGAGAAGAGGACCGGCGAACCTCACGTCTGTGCCAGCGGCCGCCAGCAAACACCGAGCGTGGTCCCTTGCGCTGGATGGAGCTCGGTGATGAGAAGGCGTGATCTATGGGCTTGGCGAGCTTTCCCGTAGCAGCGATGCGAACCGCGACGACTTCTGGTGTCACATGCCGCTCGGCGTGCGCGTACTGCGTCTCGTGCGCATTGTGGAAATCCGACACCGCCGATACGAGCGCCTCATCGAGGCCCCGATCGGTCGGAGCGGACCAAGTCGTGGGCAAGTCGAGCGGCACCTGGATTTCGTAGGCTTGGCCGGGATAGCGAAGATCGAGAGTGATGGAGAGCACCTGCTGGATGTCCGCGATGCCATCCGCGCGCAGCAGAGCGGCACCTTCGCGGCGCAACTCTGAGCACGTTGAGGCAAGGAGCGGAATAGCCGTTGCGTCGGCCTTCATCGGTCGCGCCCGGACGATCGCGTGCACGATGTCGGAGTAGAGGATGCCCCATGCGCTGAGGGTTCCGGGATCGCGTGGAAAGACGA
>LNEA01000228.1 GCA_001464855.1 Rhizobiales bacterium Ga0077530 | reverse complement strand
GGCACTGTGCTCAAGGATCCCGCCAAGGCAACCGAACAGGCCGTTCGGTTCGTGCGCGACGGCGAGGTCGTTTCGATCTCGGGGAAAATCATCAAGGCGCGCATCGATACGCTGTGCGTTCACGGCGACGAGGCGACCGGCGTCGCGGTGGCGCGCGGCGTCCGCAGCGGCCTAGAGGCGGCGGGCATCGAGATCGTGCCGCTGCCGGAGATGGACCTGGCGCGCTGAGCCTCAGCGTCGACCGCAATCGATCAACCAGGAGGAAACATGCGCACCGCTGCCCTCTATGTCGGCTTGTTCGGCATTCTGCTGATCGTTCTCTCTTTGCGCGTTTCATTTGTCCGCCGAGATGCGCGCGTCGCCCTCGGTGATGGCGACAACGAACTTCTGCGTCGTCGCATCCGCGCACACAGCAACTTCGTCGAGTTCGTGCCGATCGCGCTCCTTCTGTTGATGCTCGCCGAGCATACAGGCCTCGGCTCGCTGTTCATCCACCTCTTCGGCATCGTCCTGCTGGCCGGGCGCATCTCGCACGCCTACGGGATCAGCCAAACCAACGAGGTCTTCATCTACCGCATGGTCGGCACGATCGCGACGCTTGCCGTCATCGGCCTTCTGTCGCTGTATTGTATCTGGGCGGCACTATAGTCCGACCGCCGACATCGTTCTCTCCAACGGCGCCACGGAGGGCGCCCAACAAGCAGGAAACCGACAATGCCCTATTCGACGTTTCGCCCCGAGCTGATGGGCAGCGCCACCCTCACGCCGAGCGGCCGCATCGAAGCGGGCTCCTATCAATCCTTCACTCTCGTTTACTCCGCCGGGGCGTTCGGCATCGACGACACGGGCAGCATCAAGATCGCCTTCCGGTTCGCGACCGATTTCGGGCCTGTTCAGTTCGACGATCCGAAGGCCGCCGGCTACACTACGCTCGAAGCGTCCAACGGCGCGACGCTCGAAGCGCGCTGGGAGTTCAAGCGCAACATCCGTCCGTGGAGCCGCTCGCTTTACATCGGCGTGATGAAACATTTCCTGAAGCCCGGTGATACCATCACGGTTCGCTTCGGCGATACGCGACAAGGCTCGCCTGGCGTGCGCGTGCAAACCTATTGCGAGAAGATTTTCGAGTTTCACGTGCTCGTCGATGCGATCGCGACCTACGATTACGTTGCGCTACCGCAGAATCCTGCGATCGAAATCGTGCCGGGGCCTGGGATCACGTGGCACGCTCTGCTGCCGACCATTGTGCGCGCGGAAACACCCTTTCGCTTCGGCATCAAGGTCGACGACAAGTGGGGCAATCCGTCGGATCGCGTGACCCGCAAAGTTCACCTGAAACCGAGCCGTGCAATCTTCGGGCTGCCGGAGACGGTCGAGCTGCGTGACGGCACGTTTGGCGCGACACTCGAAGGATTGACCGTCGCGACACCGGGCGATGTCATGATCGACGTCACTGGGGAGGATGGCGCCCTCGTCGCGCGCAGCAATCCGCTGCGCATCGTCGAGAAAGCAGCCAGCCAAGTCCATTTCTGGGCCGACACGCACGGGCAATCAGACGAGACGCTCGGCACCAACCCGGCGCGCGACTATTTCCTGTTCGGCCGCGATCGCGCCTACCT
>LNEA01000227.1 GCA_001464855.1 Rhizobiales bacterium Ga0077530 | reverse complement strand
GCGGATCAGGCGCTGGCCGACGAACTCGCGGAAATCGGCGTCATTCTGCTGATGTTCGGCGTCGGGCTGCATTTTTCGCTGAAGGATCTTTGGTCCGTCCGCATGATTGCCATTCCCGGCGCGTTAGGTCAGATGGCTGTTGCAACTCTGCTCGGCATGGGGCTGGCGGCCCTTATGGGATGGTCGATCGGTGCGGGCATCGTATTCGGCCTGGCGCTCTCCGTTGCCAGCACGGTGGTGCTGTTACGCGCGCTCCAAGAAAGGCGGCTGCTGACTACCGAGCGAGGACACATCGCGATCGGGTGGCTGATCGTCGAGGACATCGCGATGGTCTTCGCGCTGGTCCTGATTCCAGCGCTCGTGCCGCTGCTCGACGGCAGCATGCAGCGCAATGCCGCCTTCGGGCTCGCGCCATCGCAGGTCATCGCCACGGTCGCGCTGACGGTTGCCAAGGTGCTCGCATTCGTCGCCGTGATGATGATCGTCGGGCGGCGGGTCATTCCGTGGATGCTCCACTACATCGCGCACACCGGCTCGCGGGAACTGTTCCGCCTTGGTGTCCTCGCCATCGCGCTCGGGTTCGCCTTCGGTGCCGCAAAGCTGTTTGGCGTTTCCTTCGCGCTCGGCGCCTTCTTTGCCGGCATGATCCTCAGCGAATCCGAGCTTAGCCAGCGCGCCGCCGAGGAAACACTGCCGCTACGCGATGCGTTCGCGGTGCTTTTTTTCGTCTCCGTCGGGATGCTGTTCGACCCATCCATCATCGTGCGCGAATTCTGGCCTGTCATTGCGACGTTCCTGATTATCGTGATCGGCAAGACGGTCGCGGCATTGGCGATCGTGCTAGCCTTTGGCCATCCGCTCAGAACCGCGCTGACGATCTCCGCGAGCCTCGCCCAGATCGGCGAATTCTCGTTCATCCTGGCCGGTCTCGGCGTGACCCTCGGCGTCCTACTCCCGGAAGCACGCGGCTTGATCCTCGCTGGCGCGCTCCTTTCGATTGTCGCCAACCCCATGCTTTTCCTGGTGCTCGACCGCCTGAAGCCATGGATCGACAAGTACGATGGTGCGATCGATGCTGCCAAGCCCGCCGAGAAGGCGCCGGAGGAGACGATCGTGCCAACGACGCTGGAGGACCACGCGGTTCTCGTCGGTCACGGCCGCGTCGGACATCGCATCGGCGGCGCGCTGCTCGATGCGGGCATACCGCTGTTCGTGATCGACGAGAGCGAGGACGTCGTCACCGAACTCAAGGCCAAGGGGATCGAGGCCGTCGTTGCTAACGCCGTAACGAGCCTCGCCGCCGCCAATTTGCCCAAGGCGCGTTGCCTGCTGGTCGCGATTCATGAAAACTTTGAAGCTGGCCAGATCGTCGCCCAGGCGCGCGCGATCAGCCCCGACCTGGTCATACTTGCGCGCGGCCATTCGAGCGCCGAGCAGGAGCATTTGAAAAGCTGCGGCGCCACTTCGGTCGTTCTGGGCGCAGAAGAGATTGCCGCCGCCATGATGCGGTCCTACTGGACCATCATTCCATCGGGCGGCTCCACGTCCTAGATAGGAGAGAAAAGCAATGGCTCAGACGATCGAGGAAAAGGCCCGCCAGTTCGCCGCCCTGCACGAGCGCGCGGGTGCATCTGCTTGCTGGACTGGGCTTCGAGGCTCTGGCGACATCGAGCGGCGCCTGCGCTGGCGTCCTCGGGCGCCGCGATGGTCGCGTCTCGCGCGCCGAAGCCATCGCCCATGCCAAGGCCATCGTCGACGCTACCGATCTGCCCGTTGCCGCCGATCTAGAGAACGGCTTCGGCGATACGCCCGAGGATGCCGCGATGACAATCCGCGACGCCGCCGCCGTCGGTCTCGTCGGCGGGTCGATCGAGGACTCGTCCGGGAAACCGGAAAAGCCAATCTACGACGCCGATCACGCACTTCGCCGTATCGAGGCCGCCGTCGCTGCAACCCGCGCACTGCCGACAAAATTCCTACTCACCGCGCGTGCGGAAAACTTCATCCGCGGCAATCCGGATCTCGCCGACACCATCCGGCGCCTCAAGGCCTACGAGAAAGCCGGCGCCGACGTTCTGTTTGCGCCGGGCCTGCCGGATCTCGCGGCCATCAAGGAGGTGTGCGCCAACCTGGAGCGGCCCTTCAACTTCATGGTCGGCATCAAGGGGCGTTCGTTCACCGTCGCCGATCTTGCCGCCGCGGGTGTCAAGCGCATCAGCCTGGCGACCTCGCTCTACCGCGCGGCCATGACCGGCCTCGTCGACGCCGCCCGCGAGGTGAAAGATGGCGGCACGTTCGGGTATCTCGACGGCTCCATCCCGACGCCCGACCTGAATGCGCTCATCAAGGCCTAACGCGCGCCTACAACCCTTCGATGCAGTAGACGCGAGCCGGCGCGCCATCTGCGAACACGTTGGCCTCGCGGATGTCGGCGGAATTGGCGACGTACTCGATCATGTGCACACCCGCGCGCAGCAGCACGTCGTGCGTGACCTGCTCGGCGAGCGGGCGCACCTCACCTTTGAGCAGTAGGCGGATCGGATAATCCTGCGGGAAGCTGTACGCGATCGTACGGATCCCAGCGGCGAGTAGCCACGCGGCGGCATCGCGCGTGAGGTAAGGGCTGTCGAGCCAGAATTCCTGGGTCGTTGGCGAGCGCTGGCGATCCCAATTGGTCTTCAGCAACACCATGCCGCCGCGCGTGATGTGCTTGCCGCGGGTCGCGAGTTTCTCAGCACCGATCGCTTCGTTCGGCTGTACGTCCATGAGATCGACGACCGCGCAGGGTCCAACGAGTGCGTCGAGCGGCGTGCTTTCGATGGTCGCCCCGTCTGCAAACATGTGGCGGCGCGCATCGACGTGCGTGAAGGCGTGGCAGGAAACCTTGAGCCAAGTGACCTGCGCGAGATCACCCTTGGCGAGATCGCCGGTCGCGGTGACTTCGGTTTTCCAACGCGGATGGTCGGCGGCTATGGGGAGGGAGAGGTCGATGATCCGCATGGTGATCCCCTGCTCGTCCCAAATTATGGACGCGTTTGGCCCGTGCCACGCACGACGTATTTGAACGTGGTGAGTTGTTCGACGCCGACCGGTCCGCGCGCGTGGAGGCGCCCCGTCGCGATGCCGATCTCGGCGCCGAAACCGAACTCGCCGCCGTCGGCGAACTGCGTCGAGGCGTTGTGCAGGACGATGGCGCTATCGACACGAGAGAGGAAGCTCTCTGCCGTCTCTTGGCATCCGGTAATGATGCTGTCGGTGTGCTGCGAGCCGTAGCGCGCAATATGCGCGATGGCATCGTCGAGCCCGTCGACGGTCTTGACCGCGATAATGGCGTCGAG
>LNEA01000226.1 GCA_001464855.1 Rhizobiales bacterium Ga0077530 | reverse complement strand
CGATCGACAAGCAGGCATTCGGTGGCGCCACACACGCCGGTTCGGCGCAGCTTGCCGTTGAGGACGAGGGGGATGGCGATGGCGAGGTCGGCCCCACGATCGACGTAGGTGTGGCAGATGCCTTCGAGATGCGCGAACACGGGGACGCGGGCTTCAGCTTGCACGCGGCCGACGAGGCCCTTGCCCCCGCGCGGCACGATGACGTCGATGGCGCCGTCGAGGCCCGCGAGCATGTGCCCGACGGCGGCGCGGTCCGTGGTCGGGACCAGCGTGATAGCCGCTTCCGGCAGGCCTGCTTCGCGGAGACCGCTGACGATGCACGCGTGGATCGCTGTCGCCGAGCGCTGGGCGTCGGACCCGGTGCGCAGGATCGCGGCATTGCCGGATTTCAGGCAAAGCCCACCTGCGTCGGCCGTCACGTTGGGGCGACTTTCGTAGATGATGCCAATGACGCCGATCGGCACACGCACGCGCTCGAACTTGAGGCCATTGGGTCGTTCCCAGTCGGCCATGCGCGCGCCCACAAGATCGATGAGCGCAGCGATATCCTCGAGCCCCTTCGCGATGCCGTCGATGCGGTCCGGCGTCAATGTGAGCCGGTCGACGAATGACGCGGCTTGCCCAGCGGCGCGTACAGCGGCAACGTCGAGCGCGTTGGCCTCGAGGATTGCAGCTTGCGATCGGCGCAGCGCGGCGGCCATGGCAGTGAGCGCTGCATTTTTCTGGTCGGTAGGCGCGAGCGCCAATTCAGCGGCTGCTGCGCGCGCGCGCCCGCCGATGTCGAGCATCAGCCGCTCGATGTCGCCCGTGTCGATGCGTTCAGGACGGTTCATGTCCGCTCCGTGCGGTTGAGCGCCATGTCGTCGCGGTGGATCAGTTCCGCACGGCCGGCGTGGCCGAGAATCGTAGCGATGGCACCTGATTTCTTGCCCATGATAGCGGTAGCCTCGTCATTGGGATAGGCGATGAGCCCGCGTCCAAGATCGCGCCCGTCGAGTGCCCGGATCGTCACCGCGTCGCCGCGATCGAAGGCGCCCTCGACGCGGACGACACCGGCCGGCAACAGGCTTTTGCCTTGCCCCAGCGCGCGCTCGGCGCCCGCATCGACGACGATGATGCCACGCGGTTCCAGGTTGCCGGCGATCCAGCGCTTGCGCGCCGCAACCGGATCTGACGTCGCCAGGAACCAGGTGCATGGCGCGCCTTCCCCGAGACGGCGCAACGGATGCTGCGCGGCGCCCTCGGTGATGACCATGTCGGTGCCCGCACCCAGCGCGATGCGGGCCGCTTCGAGCTTCGTCACCATGCCACCTTTCGACAGTTCGGTGCCGGCGTCGCCCGCCATTGCGAGGATCTCGGGCGTCAGTTCGCGCACCACGTCGAGACGCTTCGCGGTGGGATCTTTCGCAGGTGGTGCCGTGTAAAGCCCGTCGATGTCGGAAAGCAGCACGAGGCAGTCGGCGCTCATCATGGTCGCAACGCGCGCCGACAGCCGATCATTGTCGCCGTACCGGATCTCGGCGGTGGCGACCGTATCGTTTTCATTGACGACCGGCACCGCGCCGCACGCGATCAGAGTATCCATCGTGCGACGGGCGTTGAGGTAGCGGCGTCGCTCTTCCGTGTCGCCGAGTGTCAGCAGCACCTGCGCCGCGGTCAGCCCACGAGCCTGGAAGACTTCCTGGTACGCGCTCGACAAGCTGATCTGGCCGACAGCCGCCGCCGCCTGGGATTGCTCCAGCGCGAGCGCGCCTTTCGGCAGTCGCAGGACGTGGCGGCCGAGCGCGATCGCACCGGAGGAGACGAGAATGACTTCACGTCCCTCGGCGACGAGCGCCTTCACGTCGTCGGCAATCGAATTGAGCCATGCCGATCTCAGTCGGCCCGTTGCGCGGTCGACGAGCAAAGCCGAGCCGATCTTGACGACGATGCGGCGGGCATCGCGAACGGATGTGGCGTCGGGCGGCATGGCACGAACTAGGTTCCTGGCGGAAATGAACCGCTCCCATAGCAGAAGCCGGGCGCTCCCGCATCCCGGGATCGGGATTGTGGTGAGTGGGGTGTAGCGAACCGGGCCGGTGCGCTGGCTACAAGTCGCTGCGCGACGCGGGGACCAGTCCCCGGACCCCAGTTGGGGAGACCCCGAACCCCCTCCCTTTTTGATACTTGGAGTTTAGCCATACGGTAGTGGCCGAAGGCCGTGAGGTAAGAACGCAGACCGGCGAGGCAGCCCCGCGGCGCGCTTAGGCGTCACGACAAAGGGGTTCTTTCAGCACCAAGCCGTAGCGGCAAAAACTACTTTTCGATCGCGCGGGAAAGCTGCCACGCTTCTTCCTCGACGCGAATGTCCGCGAGGATGCGATCGATTAGCAGCGTCGTGCGCTTGAACAGGTCGGAGCCGCGGCGGTAGTCGGCGGGCGCAAAGAAATCACAACGGCCCGCTTTGAACAGGTCGACGCACTTGGCTCGCGCCTTGCCCGGCGGATGGACCGCAATGGCATGGCCACCGTTCTTGCGCATGACGGCCATCGATGGAACGTCGGTATCGCCGTCGCCGAAATAGATCATATTGGCGAACGGGATCGGCCGGGTGGCCTCGGGCATGTGCTCGTTGATCGAGTCGCCGAGGTTCTCGATACCTTTGTTGATGCGGAACAGGTATTGCGTCTTGCCGGTGTCGGTGATGACGCGCTTCGGGTAGGGGACGTCGTAGGCCTCGAACCAGTATTCCGAAGCGAATACGTTGTGGAAGTGCGGGAAGATCCTCGTGCCTTCGATGATTTCGACGAGGCCGGACGAGATCAGGTAGTGGCGCAACGTCACGCCCTGGCTTTCGGTGCGAATGGTGATGTAGTCCGCAAT
>LNEA01000225.1 GCA_001464855.1 Rhizobiales bacterium Ga0077530 | reverse complement strand
ATCCGGGCATGGCGCCGTTCCAGCGGGGAGCGACTGCGGGCGGGGCCAGTCCGCCGTGGGACATCCGCCAAATTCATGCTGAACCCGACCCCGCCGCCGCCAACGCGGCAATCCTTGAAGACCTGACCGGCGGGGCAACCTCACTCAAGTTGCAAATCGCAGGTCGGAGCTGGGCGGGGCTCACCGGCGACACCGCCACGCTTTCCAAGGCGCTGAAAGGCGTGCTCCTCGACGTCTGCCCGATCGCGCTCGAGGCCGGCGAGGAAACGTCCGCCGCGGCCGCGAGCCTGGCGGAACTATGGCGGGCAGCGAACATCTCGGACATCGCGCGTCTTGGCGCTTTCAATGCCGATCCGCTTGGCACGCTTGCGCTCACGGGATCGTTGCGCCAACCGCTCGACGCAGCGATGGCCGAAGCCACGGGGCTCGCGGCATCGGCCCTTGGCGCGCCCCACCTGACGGCTCTGGTTGCCGACGGCCACCCCTATCATGCGGCCGGCGCCAGCGAGGCGCAGGAACGTGCCCTCGACGCGGCGGGGATCGCGCCGATGCAGGCGCTACCCAAGATCGCAATCAACCTCGCCGTCGATGCAGACCAGATCCTCGGTCTTGCCAAGCTGCGCGCGGCCCGCCGACTGGTCTGGCAGGTCGCCGCGGCGTGCGGCGCCGGCGACGCTGTCGGACAGATGACGTTCTGCGCGGAAACGTCGCTGCGCATGATGGCTAAGCGCGATCCGTGGGTGAACATGCTGCGTACGACGATTGCGTGCGCGACAGCGGCCATGGGCGGGGCTCAAGCGATCACGGTTCTACCCTTCACCTGGGCGATCGGTCGTCCCGACGCCTTCGCTCGACGCATGGCACGCAACACGCATCTCGTGCTGCAGGAAGAAAGCGGGCTTGGTCGCGTGCTCGATCCGGCGGGCGGAAGTTTTTCCATCGAGACGCTGACGGCGGACATGGCGGCAACGGCCTGGAAACTCTTCCAGGACATCGAAGCTGCCGGTGGCATGGCAGCGGCACTCGCCAGCGGGCGTATCCAGGACGACATCGCAAAGGTTGCAGAGACGCGCCGAAATCAGCTCGCATCGGGCCGCCTCGAAATGACCGGCGTTTCAGCCTTTCCGCGTCTCGGAGATGACGTCGTCAAGGTAGCGCCTTGGTCAGATGCGCCTGTTGCGGCGGGTGGTGGCGCCGTCCGCATCAAACCACTCGATGTCGCCCGGCTCGCCGAACCTTTTGAGGCGTTTCGAGATGCCGCCGACGCCCATGCAGCACGCACCGGCGCGCCGGCCACCGTTTTCCTCGTCTGTCTCGGTGATCTTGCGACCTATGGTGCCCGCGCGACGTGGATCTCCAACTTCCTCGCCGCTGGCGGCATGGACGGCAGAAGCTGCCGCTGCCGCCTACTCCGCGAGTGGCGCGGCGATTGCCTGCCTATGTGCCGCCGATGGCGTCTACGCCGACATTGGCGCGGCCGCCGCCACCGCGCTCAAATTTGCCGGTGCTCGACACGTCTACTTGGCGGGACGACCGAAGGATGCAGAAGCGACGCTGACCGCGGCCGGTGTCGACGGGTTCATCTACGCCGGTAGCGATGCCCTCGCGACGCTCGCAGGACTGCATAAGGCGCTTGGCATTACACCCTAAGGCTGGTGGGCGGAGGCGTGTGGCGGCGCATAGGAAGCGCCGCCACGCCTATCGTCTGCTTTCGAGCTGCGATAGTGCCGCGAGCAGCGAGCTACGGACGCCCGTCGGCCGCTCGGACATTGGCGATCTGATCACTCAAGGCGAGCCCGGAGCGCACGCTCGCGATCTGATCGGCAAGCGCGGGCGCAGTTGGCGACAAGGATGGCGGCGCGCGATCATCGAGTTCGATCAGATCATCCGAGCGCTCGCGCCACAGATCGTACTCGACGTTGAGAGCGCGCAAAAACGCCTCGATCATGTCCAGCAGCGGCCCGAGTTCAAGACGGCCGGCGACGAGAAAGCTCTCATCGATCTCGACGGTCACAACAGACGTCAATGCCGTAACGCTAGCCGGCATGAGCCCACGAGCCCGCAGATACGACAGCCGGTCGGCACCGGTGTTGAACGCAAAGCGCGCGGGATCGCCATATTCGGCCACGGCATCGATCAGCGCCGCGGTCCCACCGGAAAACGCTTCGAGCAGCAACTTCAGTGGCCCGCGGGCTCGCGGAAGTTCGCCCGCCCGGCGCCGCGCCTGCAGGATGTGGGCAATCAGGGACGCTTCTAGGCTGCGCACTCGACTGACGAAGCCGATGAAGCGCGCTTCGCGGCTGCGCAAGCGGCGCGGTCCAACGTCGGCCGATGGTTCGGTTACGTCCATCGTCAGAGTTGTAAGTTGCTCACCCGCCGCCAGTGCCGCATCGAGATGTTCGATGAGCAGGTAGATGCAAGGGTCTAGATCTCGCCTTCGGCTTTGCATCCATACGTCCCGGCTGCTCGGATTGGTAACGCCGATACATAGTCGATTCGCTCAGCCGTCATCGATGGCAAACCTGTATATCGCTGCAAGTCAGCCAACCGATGCCGAATTGCCGCGCCGGAATACGGATCTCTACCGGTGGTTGCCGCAATGAAATCTTCAGTTGCTTGCTGCTACTACTGGTACATCGGCGCTGAAGGGTAGACTCAGGCGTCGGCTCACGTGCGCCAAGTCAGCTCCGATGACGCAAAAGCGTGCACCGAAGTTGCGATCGTCACTCTAGCCGACGCAACCGCATCGCTTTATAACGCTTCCAGACGCCCGGTCGCCGTTCGCTATTGCCGATACTTTTCGGACGGTGCTTGCCGTGCACTCACGTGCCCGGGTCCCGACAACCTCGATCGACTGCCGGATCGCTGCAGGAGACGTGCCCGTCATGGCCCTCGTTCCAACTTCCCTCGACACTTTCAAATGCCGCAAGACGCTGAAAGTCGGCACCAAGTCCTACGAAATTTTCTCGCTGCCGGATGCCGAGAAGAACGGCCTCGCGGGCATCTCGAAGCTGCCATTCTCACTGAAGGTGCTGCTCGAGAACTTGCTGCGCTTCGAAGACGGGCGCTCGGTAAAAGCCGCTGACATCCGGGCCATGGTTGCCTGGCTCACGACAAAGACGTCCAAGGCCGAGATCGCCTATCGCCCGGCCCGCGTTCTGCTTCAGGATTTCACCGGCGTTCCATGCGTCGTCGATCTTGCTGCCATGCGCGACGCCATGCAGACGATGGGCGGCGACCCCTCGAAGATCAATCCGCTGGTACCCGTCGACCTCGTCATCGACCACTCCGTGATGGTCGACTACTTCGGCACCGCTGACGCCTTCCAGAAGAACGTCGACATTGAATACGAGCGCAACAAGGAACGCTACGAGTTCCTGCGCTGGGGCGGCTCCGCCTTCAACAACTTCCGTGTCGTGCCGCCGGGCACCGGCATCTGCCATCAGGTCAACCTCGAGTATCTCGGCCAGACGGTCTGGACCAAGGACGTCGGCGGCGTGACCCAGGCGTTCCCGGACACCTGCATCGGCACTGACAGCCACACGACGATGATCAACGGCCTGTCCGTACTGGGCTGGGGCGTCGGCGGTATCGAGGCCGAGGCGGCGATGCTCGGCCAGCCGGTCGCCATGGTGATCCCCGAAGTCATCGGGTTCCGTCTCAAGGGCAAGCTCAAGGAAGGCATCACCGCGACAGATCTGGTGCTGACCTGCACGCAGATGCTGAGAAAACGCGGCGTTGTCGAGAAATTTGTCGAGTTCTTTGGCGACGGCCTCGATCATCTCTCACTCGAAGATCGCGCCACGATCGCCAACATGGCGCCGGAGTATGGCGCCACGTGCGGCTACTTCCCAACCGACGCCGATACCATGAAGTACCTCACCGCGACCGGCCGCACCAAGGAGCGGGTTGCGCTCGTCGAGGCCTACGCGAAGGCACAGGGATTGTGGCGCGAGCCCGGCCACGAGCCGGTGTTCACCGACGTTCTCGAACTCGACATCTCGACCGTCGAGCCTTCGCTAGCCGGCCCCAAGCGGCCGCAGGATCGCGTCACGCTCAAGGACGCGAAGGCGGGTTTTGCCCAATCGCTGCCCGATATCGTCAAAGGCGCGACCATCGGGCCCAAAATCCCGGTCGGCGATAGCGGCAACAGCATTGGCAATGGCGATATCGTGATCGCCGCCATCACGTCCTGCACCAATACGTCGAACCCCTCGGTGCTGATCGCTGCCGGCCTCGTCGCCCGCAACGCCCGCGCCAAGGGCCTGACCGTCAAGCCGTGGGTCAAGACGTCGTTCGCACCGGGATCCCAGGTCGTCACCGACTATATGACCAAGGCAGGCCTGCAGGAGGAACTCGACGCGCTCGGCTTCTATCTGACCGGCTATGGCTGCACAGTGTGCATCGGCAATACCGGACCGCTCCCCGAGCCGGTCTCGAAGGCGATCGCCGACGGCAATCTCGTCGCGGCAGCAGTGCTCTCCGGCAACCGCAACTTCGAGGGCCGGGTCCACGCTGAAGTGAAGGCGAACTATCTGGCCTCGCCGCCGCTCGTCGTCGCGTATGCGATCGCCGGCACCATGAATATGGACCTGACCACCGAGCCGCTTGGCCAGGACAGCGACGGGCGCGATGTCTTCCTTCGCGACATTTGGCCGTCATCTGCCGAGATCGCATCGATCGTGCGCTCGACTGTGACGCCCGACACGTTTGCCGCGCGGTATGCCGACGTCTTCAAGGGCGATCCGAAATGGCAGGCACTGGGCAAAGCGCGCGCGAGCCTCACCTATGGTTGGAACACAGTCTCCACCTACGTCCAGAACCCTCCGTACTTCGAGGGGATCACGATGGAGCCGAAGCCCGTCACCGATGTCATCAATGCCCGCATTCTCGGTCTCTTCGGCGACTCGATCACGACCGACCACATCTCGCCGGCCGGTGCGATCAAGCGTGACGGTCCTGCCGGAAACTATCTGATCGAACGGCAAGTGCGGCCTGCCGACTTCAACTCCTACGGCGCGCGTCGCGGCAATCATGAGATCATGATGCGCGGCACATTCGCCAACATCCGCATCAAAAACCTGATGCTCGGCGGCAAGGAAGGCGGTAACTCCACCCACTACCCGTCGGGGCAGGAAGGATCGATCTACGACGTCGCCATGCAGTATAAGGCCGAGGGCGTGCCCCTGGTCACGTTCGGCGGTAAGGAATACGGAACCGGTTCCTCGCGCGATTGGGCCGCCAAGGGCACGGTGCTGCTCGGCATCCGCGCCGTGGTGGTGCAATCGTTCGAGCG
>LNEA01000224.1 GCA_001464855.1 Rhizobiales bacterium Ga0077530 | reverse complement strand
AAGGGCGCCTGTTCGCGCTGCCGCAAAGCCGACGGATCCGGGAAGCGGATCGTGTAGCGAACCATCGCCGTCGCGACGAGCACCGCGGCCAGGATCATGACGAACGCCGACAGGCGCAATAGCAGGCGCACCCGCCAAGGCCGGGCCACGCGGCCGCCAACGCTCGCCGGCGATTTGATCTGCTCTGCTCCCCCGCCCATGGTTCTGAGCAAGCCACAACAAGGCTAAAGTTTCGTTAGAGCCGGCTCGGATCCGGGACGAAAACCGTCCGCCTCAGTTTCCAAGACCGCCGGTCTGGCGAAGCGCTTCGCCCAGAACCATCGCCGCCGCGACAGCGATATTGAGAGACCGAAGCCCCGGCCGCAGGGGGATTCGCACCCGCGCATCGGCTGCCGCGTGAACGTCGGGAGGCACACCGGCACTTTCGCGGCCGAGCAGCAGCGTGTCGGCGGCTGCGAATCGGAACGCCGGATAGGCGATGTCGCCCGCCGTCGTGAGCAGGATCAGGCGCCCTGGGGAAGCTTCGACTGGTGCGTCCGTCGATTCTGGCGCCGTGCCCACCCGGCGACCGGCGAGATATGCGGCGAACGAGACGTGGCGTGTGATTTCCACGTGGTCGAGATAGTCGAGCCCCGCGCGTCGCAGATTGCGGTCGCTGAAATCGAAACCAGCGGGACCGATCACATCCACACCCACACCCATGCAGGCCGCCAGCCGCAGGATCGTCCCGGCATTTTGTGGAATGTCAGGCTGATAGAGGGCTAGGCGCATGCGTTGGCTATGTCTCTCGTTGGTGGTCGTTTCAGCGATCGAGCTGATGGTCGCTCAGATGGCTTCGCGGTGGCCTGCTTCGCCCGCCCGCAACGTGCGCCAAATTGCCCCTTGGCTGTGCTGGCCGACGCGCTTGTGCCTGCTTAGAAAGGATGCAAAAAGTACGCGCGTCAAATCGCCCGCTCCGGGGAGGGGTGAGCTGCGTCAGAAGTACGGGGACACCGCGATACGGGTATGGCTGTTTCGTGGCGGTAGCGGCGCTGGCAGTATGCTCCGCCCAACCGCTATCGAGACAGGCGCATTACGGGATGCGCCGGAGGCTTGATCCGGTACGACGCGGACTGCCGCACGACGACGGTGGCGCGATGTGGGTCGGCGAAAGCCGGGCAGGAAAGAGGAGGCAGACGTGGCGGCCCATACGGACGATGGAACACGGCGCGACTTTCTGGTGGTCGCTGCAAACGCGTTTGCAGCCGTTGGTGGCGCCGCAGTGTTGTGGCCGCTCATTCAGCAGATGAATCCTGATGCCTCGACCCAGGCGCTTGCCTCCATCGAGGTGGACGTCTCCCCGATCAAGGAAGGGCAGGCGATCACGGTGATGTGGCGCGGCAAGCCCGTCTTCATTCGCCATCGCACGGCGGACGAAATTACCCAGGCGGCGGCCGTTGATCCCAATCAGCTCCCTGACAAGTCGGCGCGCAATGATGCGCTGCCCGAGAAAGCTCCGGCCAGCGACGCCAACCGAACGAAAGCGGGCAAGGCGCAGTGGCTGGTGATGGTCGGCATCTGCACGCACCTCGGCTGTATTCCGAAGGGACAAGGCCTGTCCGATATCAAGGGCGACTACAACGGCTGGTTCTGCGTGTGCCACGGGTCGAGCTACGATACGGCTGGCCGTATCCGCCGCGGTCCGGCGCCGCGCAATCTCGACGTGCCGGCCTACGACTTCCTGTCCGACACCATGATCAAGATCGGCTAAGGCTACTCATCCCATGTCTCAGCACGAATCAACATACAAGCCCGGCTCCCGCCTCGAGCATTGGATGGACGAGCGTCTGCCGCTGATGCGGATGATGCACGGCCAGTTCGTCGACTTTCCGACGCCGCGCAATCTCAACTACCTCTGGACCTTTGGTGGCATTCTCACGTTCTGCCTCGTCGTCCAGATCGTGACCGGCATCGTTCTCGCGATGCATTACATTCCGCACGCCGAGATGGCGTTCGACTCGGTCGAGAAGATCCGCCGCGACGTCAACTACGGCTGGCTGATCCGTAACGTCCACGCCGTCGGCGCGTCGATGTTCTTCTTCGCCGTCTACATCCATATGGCTCGCGGCCTCTACTACGGCTCCTACAAGGCGCCCCGCGAAGTGCTGTGGATCCTCGGCGTTCTGCTGTTCCTGCTGATGATGGCGACCGGTTTCCTCGGCTACACGCTGCCTTGGGGTCAGATGAGCTTCTGGGGCGTGACGGTCATCACCAACCTGTTCTCGTCCCTTGACAGCATCATCCCCGGTCTCGGCACCAAGATCGTGCAATGGCTGTGGGGCGGTTACTCCGTCTCGACGGTGACGCTCAACCGGTTCTTCAGCCTTCACTACCTGCTGCCGTTCGTGATCGTCGGCGTTGTCGCGCTGCACATCTGGGCGCTGCACGTGGTCGGCCAGAACAACCCGACCGGCCTCGACATCAAGACCGCCAACGACAGTGTCCCGATGGCGCCGCACGCCGTGGCCAAGGACATCTTCGGTCTCGGCGTGTTCGTGATCCTGTTCGCCTGGTTCGTCTTCTTCGCCAATCCGCTGGTGACGCCCCCGCACATCGTGCCTGAATGGTACTTCCTGCCGTTCTACGCGATCCTGCGCGCGATCCCCTCGAAGCTCGGCGGCGTCATCGCGATGTTCTCCGCGATCCTGATCCTCGTCTTCATCCCGTGGCTGGATACGAGCCGCGTGCGGTCGGCGCGGTATCGGCCGATCTTCAAGTGGTGCCTGTGGTTCTTCTTCTTCTCGGTGCTGGCGCTGGGTTACCTCGGTGGCAAACCGGCCGAGGGCGTGTACGTCGCGTGGGCGCAGTTCTTCACGGTCTACTACTTCGCCTTCTTCCTCCTGATCATGCCGATCGTGGGTGTGATGGAAACACCGTCGGCCATGCCGCGCTCGATCGCCGAGTCCGTGCTGGGTGGTAGCGGACGTCCGACGGGGGCCGCCGCGGCTCCCGCGAAGCACTAGAGCACGGGAGCCAGTCGATGACCCTCACGACCGGGATGAAGACGCTCGCCGCGACCGCGCTCACGATCGTCGCGTTGCCGCTGATGGCGCACGCGGCAGGAGAAGGTCCGCAAATCGAGCGGCAGAAATGGAGCTTTGCCGGCTTCTTCGGGCGCTTCGACCAGAACCAGCTCCAGCGCGGTTTCCAAGTTTACAAGGAATCCTGCGCGCAGTGCCACGGTCTCAGCCGCATTGACTTCCGCAACCTCGTGCAGCCGGGCGGCCCCGTGTTCAACGAGGACGCCGTGAAGGGCCTCGCCGCGACCTACGAGGTCCAGGATGGCCCGAACGACGACGGCAAGATGTTCAAACGGCCGGCGCGTCTATCCGACAAGATCCCGCCGCCATACGCCAACGAGAAGGAAGCGCGGTCGATCCACAATGGCGCCTATCCGCCAGACCTGTCGCTGATCGCGAGAGCGCGCGGACTCGAGTACCACGGCTCGGTGTTCGCTCATCCGTTCCATCTGCTCAAGGACATGGTCGCTGGCTATCAGGAAGGCGGCGCGGATTACCTATATGCGCTGCTCACCGGCTACGTCGAAAAGCCGGCGGATTTCAAGATGGTCGACGGGATGAACTACAACCGTGCCTTCCCTGGCCATCAGATATCGATGCCGCCACCTTTGCTGGACGGGGCGATCAAGACGGACGGCAAACCGACATACCAGGACGGCACGCCCGCGACCGTCGAGCAGATGGCGCGCGACGTTGTAGCGTTCCTTTCCTGGGCCGGTGATCCCAAGCACGACGAGCGCAAGCGGATGGGCCTCCTCGTGATGCTCTATCTTCTGATCACCGCAGTCCTCTTGTACTTCGCCAAGAAGCGGATCTGGAAGAGCGCGCACTAAATTCCGCCGACGCGTACGGCTCCGCCTACACGCGCGGCGGGGCGTACCCATGCCGGTTGGCATTCTCACCTCGCGGCCTTCGGCCGCTACATCCAGTCGCCATCTAGCGAAGTCTAGGTGGCGGCCGAAGGCTGCATTGTCGACATGCGACCATGAGGCAGTGCTGCCGCGCCGGTAGGCGAAGCCTTCGGCGACCGCGAAAAAAACTCTAAGCCACTCTTGTGCGATACCTTACCGGGCGGCCGAGCAGGCCCTCGGCGGCAGCCATGATCGCTTCGACGTCGAGGCCGTAATGGCTGTAGAGCTCCGAGATCGAGCCTGACTGTCCGAAGTGCTCGACGCCCAGCGCCCGCACACGATGGCCCTGCACCGATCCGATCCACGACAGCGTCTCGGGGTGCGCGTCGCACACTGTAATGATACCGGCGTCGCGCGGCAGCGCCGAGAGCAGCGTCTCGATATGCGCGCGCGCCGAAAATTGTCCACGCTCTCGGGCGCGCTGAGCGGCGTGCCAGCCAGCAGTCAGGCGATCGGCGGACGTCACCGCGAGGACACCGACGCCGCGCCGATCCTCGCTCATCAAGCCGGCGGCCTCGATCGCCTCCGGTGCCACCGCACCCATGTAGACGACAGCGAGCGAGGTCGATGCGTCGGGCTTCCGCAGCCAGTAGCCGCCGTCGATGATGTCGGCGTTGAGGTCCGGCGACATGATGCGCGGGATCTGGTCGAGGGGCCGCGTCGACAGGCGGAGATAGACAGAACCGCCCTTCTCATCGTGGTGCCGGTGCGGCTCGGCGTCGTCGCCACCATCGCGCTGGATGTAGTCGAAGGCCCACGTCATGATCGCGGAGAGTTCGTCGACATACGCGGGTTCGAATGAGGCCAGCCCGTCCTGCGCCATGCCGATCAGTGGCGTGCCGATCGATTGATGCGCGCCGCCCTCGGGGGCGAGCGTCAGTCCTGCTGGCGTCGCGACGACGATAAAGCGTGCGTCCTGGTAGCAGGCGTAGTTCAGCGCATCGAGACCGCGGCAGATGAAGGGATCGTACAGCGTGCCGATCGGGATCAGGCGCTCGCCGAAGTGCGTATGGCTCAAACCTGCGGCGGCGAGCGTCAGGAACAGGTTCATCTCGGCGATGCCAAGCTCGAAGTGCTGGCCCTGCGGCGACATCTCCCAGCGCTGCGGGCTCATCAAGCCACGTTGCTTGAACACGTCCTCGCGGCTCTCCATCGAGAATAGTCCACGACGGTTCACCCAGGGTCCAAGGTTGGTCGAGACGGTGACGTCCGGCGACATCGTCAGGATCCGATCGGCGAGCGGGCCGCCGCGTTTGGCGATGTCGTCGAGGATGCGACCAAAGCCGGTTTGCGTGGAGGCCGCGCCCGTCGCTGTGATTTGCGGCAGTTCGGGCAGCGGGATCTGAGGCCCGTTGAATCGTCGCGTGCCCTTGGCGTTGAACGGCACGCGGGCCAGGAAATGCGCGATATCCTGATGCGACAGCCCCAGGCCCGCGAAGGGCTCCCATTCCTCGCCTTTCTGGATGCCCTGCATGGCCTGGAACTCGGCCAACTGGGTCTTGTTCATGAGGCCCGCGTGGTTGTCCTTGTGGCCTTGGAACGGCAACCCGAAACCTTTGATCGTGTAGGAGATGAAACAGCACGGCTTGTCCGTCGGTGCCGACGCGAAAGCTTCGAGAATGCTCTCCATGTCGTGGCCGCCGAGATTGGTCATCAGGCGGGCGAGCGTTTCGTCATCACGACCATTGATGATCGCGAGCGTGTCAGCATGGCCGGCGAAATCGGCTTCGAGCTGCCGGCGCCAACCCTTCGCCCCTTCGAACACGAGCGCGGAGTAAAGCTGGTTCGGACAGTCCGCGATCCAGTCGCGCAGGCGCGCGCCGCCGGGTTCGGCGAACGCTGCTTCCTGCAGCTTCCCGTACTTGATGAGGATCACCTCCCAGCCGAGGTTCTCGAACATCCCCGCGACCTTCATGAAGAGCTTGTCGGAGACGACGGAGTCGAGGCTCTGGCGATTGTAGTCGACGACCCACCAGCAGTTCTTGAGACCGTGCTTCCAATATTCAAGCAGCGCTTCGTGGATGTTGCCTTCGTCGATCTCGGCGTCGCCCATCAGCGCAACCATGCGGCCCTTCGGCCAGTCGGCGCTCCATCCTTTCGCGTGCACGTAATCCTGGATCAGGCTCGAAAAGCCCGTCGCCGCGACTCCGAGCCCGACCGAGCCGGTCGAGAAATCGACGTCGTCCTTGTCCTTGGTGCGGGACGGGTACGATTGCGCGCCGCCGAAGCCGCGGAAGTTCTGCAGCTTCTCGAGCTTCTGATTGCCGAGCAGATACTGGATCGCGTGGAATATCGGGCTCGCGTGCGGCTTGACCGCGATGCGATCCTCGGGACGCAGGACATGGAAATAGAGTGCCGTCATCAGCGTCGCCAATGAAGCCGACGACGCCTGATGCCCACCAACCTTGAGCCCATCACCGCGGTTCACTTCATGGTTGGCGTGATGGATCATGTAGGTCGAGAGCCACAGTGGCGAGGGTGGCGGCGCGTTCCTGAGCGATGTCTTGCATGGTGGCCTCGACGGTCGAACGTGAGCGATTAACCGAGAATAGACCGTTCGCCGTAGTGAGAGATTGCGAACTACGCCGTCGGAGGCCTAAATATTGGTCGGTTCCACCATCAATGGCAGCCCAAATGACGGAAGCAACCAATATCCCTCTCGATCGGATCGACCGGAGACTGCTCGCCGCGCTCCAGGAAAACGGGCGCCTGACCGTTGCCGAACTCGCGGAAAAGGTCGGCCTGACCGCCAGCCCGTGCTCGCGCCGCCTGCACATTCTAGAAGCGGCCGGTGTAATCCGTCGCTACGCGGCTCTGGTCGATCAGAAGAAGGTCGGGTTGCCCGTGAGCGTGTTCGTATCGATCAAGCTCGACCGCCAGCAGGAGGACAAGCTGCAGCGTTTCGAGGACGCGATCCGGCGCTGCCCGGAAGTGCTCGAGTGCTATCTGATGACGGGTCCGCGCGATTATCTCCTTCGCGTCGTCGCCCGCGATCTCGAGGACTACGAACGCTTCGTGAAGGAGACGCTCACCCGCATCGACGGCATCGCCAACATCGAATCGAGCTTCGCGCTTGGACAGGTGAAACATTCGAGCGCGTTGCCGTTATAGTTTGCCGCGGACGCCTACGCCTTCGGCTACTGGCGCCGCGGGTCGTGCCCCTCCCGGTCAACATTTTACCTCGCGGCCTTCGACCGCTACAGATGCAGCGCGCTCCAGTTTCCAGAGGGCGGAGGGCCGTGACGAAGCCTTACTCCGCCGCGCTCTTGCTCACGAGGCCCGCCTCGATGTCGCGCGCGATGGCCGCTGGATCACGCGACGCGGGATCGCCGAGGCCGCCGCCACCGGGCGTGTTGACAACGAGGCGATCGCCGGCCGGGACCATCAAGAAACCCTTGCCCGGCAGCTTCTT
>LNEA01000223.1 GCA_001464855.1 Rhizobiales bacterium Ga0077530 | reverse complement strand
CGCACTTGCTCGCTGCCTTCGAGGCAATGGACGACGAGGAGGTTGTCGATGCTCGCATCGGGGAGCGGCAGCATCTCGTCCTCGTAGAGCGCCGTGCGGACATCACCGGTCGACGGCCATACGATGGCGCCCTGTGTCGCGGGCATCAGTGCGCCGATGCGAGCGGCTTCGTTGCGAAACGACCCGAGGAAGGGAACCGCGTAGCCGACACCGATCACCGTCGCGCCGGGAAGTCGCGCCCATCGCGCGCGAATCCGCTGGGCCAGCACCCGGCGGACAACCGAGCCGAGGGGGCGATCATAGAAGTCGCGAAGTTCCAGGATATCGGGCTGCATTCCCTAGTGTCCCTGTCAGCAAGTTCGCCAAACTCCGATGCTGGCGTCCCGAGCGACCTTCGGAATCAAGAGGGACACTACAATGACTAGCTCGCTAATGTGATCCAGATCGAGAAATTCTCAAATGACCGATCCCGATGTCCCGCGCAGAGCGGTCCAGCGGTGATCGGTCCATCATAGCGCTGCAATCAGCTCCGTGGCGTCGCATACTTGATCGAGCAGCCGTAGGCCCGGGTCGACGCGACCTTGACCGGCTCGCCAGCAAGTACGGCCTCGACGGCTTCCTTGAGGTACGGCCGCGCGGTTTTCAGGTCGGCAAGATTGGCAGTCGGCTTGTCGTCGATGGCGCCCATGTATGCCAGCACGCCGGCTTTATCGATGACGTACATGTGGGGTGTCGTCCGGGCGTCATAGGCATGACCAACCTTGCCGTCGGGATCGAACAGAAAAGCTGCAGGGGCAGCCTTGCGCGATTTGGTCAGTTCATCGGCCTCCAAGCCGTTGACGTGGCCCTGCTGGCCCGGCGCCGACGACGAGATCGTCAACCAGACGACATCCTTGGCCGCTGCGTCCTTCTGGAGTTGTTGCATGTTGCCGCCGCCGTAGTGCTTGCGGACGTACGGGCAATCCTGGTTGGTCCACTCGAGGACGACGGTCTTGCCCTTGAAATCAGCGAGTTTGACCGTCTTGCCGCTCGAGTCTTGCAATGCGAAGTCTGGCGCCGGCTTGCCGGGCTGAACCTGGGCAAGAGCCGCGCCCGCGCCGCCAACGAGAAATGCGCCGACAACTGCGGCATGGGCGAGGGTGCGTTCGAACTTCTTGAGGGTGATAAGCATGGGGCGCGCGCTCCTTGCGGGGTGTGTGTTGCCATTGCTTTGATGAGCAAGTCTACATCACGCGCACGTGGCATCAACGCGACCATCGCGGTCGCGCGCGCAATCTGGCGGGGGAGAGCCATCACGCTTTGGTGATCTCAGCGCTGTTTGGGCGGCATGTCACCCTTCTTCACGCTCGCCTCGGGGAAAATCCACATCGCGACCACGGCAAAGACGGCGAATCCAATGACGAACCAGGCGGGCACCGCCCGGCCAATGGTCGCTTCCCAGTAGGCGAACGCCAGCGCCGCCAGCAACGTGACGACGGAGACGATGGCTTTGACGTCGTTCGGCATGAATTGCGCCCGCCTCGTCAGTAGTTGCCCATCACGGTCGCCGCCGCCTCATCGGGACGCCGGGGCTTGCCGCGGAGGTCCGACTTGAGATGGTTCGTGTCGTAGCCATTGAAGATGTGGCCGACGAGGCCGCGCTTCAGGTCCGACGTTCCAAAGAACCAGTCGGCGATGGGGAAGGTGAGGTTCATGTTCACTTCCATCATCAGCCGCGCATTGTGGTGAGCGGTATGGTGGCGTCGCAGCGTGTTGACGAACGGGCAATGGCGCACGAACCAGTTTTCGTCGACATGGCAGCAGAAGTGCATGAACTCGTAGATGAGGTACATGCCCGTCGTCGTGCACATGAAGAGCCAGCCGACGTTGGCGGAGAACAGGTGTCCGAGGATCAACCCGCCCGGGATCGACATCAGGATGAAGACGACCAGCGCATAAGGCGGGAACACGGTGACGCGCCAGTCCTTGTGATCGCGGAAGCGCATTTCCTCGTCGGTGAAGAACTGATGATGGTTGAGCGTGTGGCGCTCGTAGACCGCGCGTAGCCCTTTGATGTTGATCGGCCGATGCATGATGTACTTGTGCACGAACCACTCGAAGATGTTCGTGAACAGGAACGTCAGGGGGATCGTCGCCAATTCGAGCCAAGTCGGCGCGTTTAGATGCTTGAGGTAGATGTAGAAAGCGGCCGCGCCCATCGCATAGATGATCACGATATGAAGGTAACCGTCGTAGAAGCCCATGATGCGATTGCGGTACTGCTGGCGGAATTGCTTCTGTCGTTCCGTGATCATCGGCCCAATCCTCGAATGCCGTCGAAAGCCGGTCGGCGGCGCGCCATGGCGCCGCCATCCAACCGACTCCCGTTCCTCATGTCCAGACATCCCCCATGCGCTTGGCATATCGAGCCTGGACGGCGCATCGGCTTCTGATATATCAGGTGTGGTCAAGTGGCAATCCCCCGCGCCGAATTTGCGATGACGCCACCTTGCTGATGGCGCGAATACCCGGTTGATCTACCGGCGCGTGTTGCGTAGCGTGGCGCACTTTTTACGGACGCGGTGCGCGCCCGAATGCTCGACACTCCCAACCAACCATCAGGAATTCCATGCGTCCTTCCAAGCGAAAGCCCGACGAGCTACGGCGCGTCTCTATCGAACGAGCCGTGTCGGTCCATGCGGAAGGCTCATGCCTAATCAAGTTCGGCAACACTCAGGTGTTGTGCATGGCAAGCCTCGAGGAGCGCGTGCCGCCGTGGCTCAAGGGCCAGGGGCGCGGCTGGGTGACGGCGGAATACGGGATGCTGCCGCGCGCCACGCGCGAGCGCACGCGGCGCGAAGTGACGACGGGACATCCGTCGGGACGGACCCAGGAAATTCAGCGACTGATCGGGCGATCGCTACGAGCCGTCGTCGATCTGCAAAAACTCGGCGAGAAGCAGATCTCGGTCGATTGCGACGTCATCCAGGCCGATGGCGGCACACGCACCGCGGCCATCACCGGCGCCTGGGTGGCGCTCCATGATTGCATCGCCTGGATGCGGGCGCGGGACATGGTCAAGGATGGCGTGCTGCGCGATCAGGTGGCGGCGGTCTCCGCTGGCCTCTACGCGGGCGAAGCGGTCCTCGACCTCGACTATGCCGAGGATTCGGAAGCCGACGCCGACGCCAATTTCGTCATGACCGGCAAAGGCGGTATCGTCGAGGTCCAGGGGACGGCCGAGACGGTGCCGTTCAGCCAGGAAGACTTCGACAAGTTGATGGGGCTGTCGCGCAAAGGGATCGGCGAGTTGATTTCGCTGCAGAAGCTGACGGTCGCCTGAGCGCCACCCGACAACGAACGAGAAAACAAACCGGAGGAAACATCATGCTCGCGATTGTCGTCCATTTCGAAGCGAAGCCCGACAAGATCGACGCGTTCAAGGAAACGATTGTCGGCCACGCCACGCGCTGCCTCGAGCGGGAGCCCGGCTGCCTCCAGTTCGATGTGGTCCAGGATACGAAGAACCCGGCCCACTTCGCCGTCTACGAGA
Source organism: Rhizobiales bacterium Ga0077530 (assembly GCA_001464855.1). GTDB lineage: Bacteria > Pseudomonadota > Alphaproteobacteria > Rhizobiales > Hyphomicrobiaceae. The sequence continues at coordinate 2,754 of LNEA01000223.1, read as the reverse complement.
TCTACAAGGACCAAGCCGCCATCGACGCCCACCGCGCCACGCCGTACATGGCGGAGACGGGGAAAATTATCCCCGACCTGATCTTGAAGCGCGATCTGACGATCTTCGACCTCGTCGCCGGCGGTAAGCCCAAGCGCTGAGTGCTGCGCCTACCAGCGGAACTCGAACGGCGCTATCGATACGCGCCCGTTGCCGTCGGTTGACGCCGGCTGGCGTGCGTAGGCGACCTCGGCGAGGATGCCGCGCACGGCAGACTCGCTGTCGGCCCGGAATGCGACGTTACGGCTTTCGAGGCTGAGCTTGCCATCGAGCCAAACCCGCAGCACGCCATTGCTTCGGCCGGGTGTATTGAGGACGACTTCCTGGTCGACGGAGATCCACCGGCCGCGCGGCAGCGACGCCTCGCCGAGTTCATTGGTGATGCCGCGGGACGACGAGAGGCCGGGCAGGTGGCCGTAGATCTCCAGATTGCCGACGGCGTTCCAGGCGAGACGGGTGGAAAACGCATTTGGTGCTTCACGGTCTTCGCTGCTTCGGCCACCGAAGATCCCGGGCAACCGTCCACCGGACGCGAACGAGAACTTGGGATCGAGGAATAGCCCGTAGGTCGCGCATCCCGCGCGCGGCCCGTTGATCAGTTGAGGCGTCCATTCGAAGCCAGCACCGGAGGCCTGGGCTGTGCTTGTCGCGCGCTGGCCCTGGTCACCGGGGGCGTGAAGATCGATCTCCAATGCCGCGCCCTGCGGATTGCTGGCCTTGACGACGGACACGCGCTCCATGAGCCCCCAGTCGGTCGATCCGAGCCGGGCTTGCAGGTCCGAGGGGGTCAGCAGTTCGCCGTTTTCACGCTGCAGCGACCACTGGACGGCGTTGGTGTAGCGTTCGCGGCACGACGCATTCTGGTCGGAGCCAAGGATCGAGCGGCCCATCGTCACGATCGACGCTACGGCCACCAGGGCCACCGCACCGTTGAGCAGGATCGCCGTCGTACTCGGCAAGCGCATTGTGGTCACTCCGATTCCATTTAACTCGGGCGGATGGGATGGGCCTGATAGCTACGCGCAGGCCGACGATCAGGCCGCCAAGTCCTTCCCCCAGTCCGACGGATGAACTCTGGCATACAGGCGTCAAGAATCCCGTTCTGCCCTCGGAGCCAATTTTGCAAAAATTAGCCCGGTCCTATTGAAGATTAATCAACCTTTGACAGGCGGCAGGTTGGCGGCGGGGCGAGCCCCGTCAGCGGGCGACATGCGTGCCTTGCATCGCCGGGGTCGTGTCGCGGACCGCATCGTCGCCTATATTCAATACTGAATGGCATGGTGAATTGTTCGTGGCCCTTCGCTGGACGGTTTTCAGTAGGGCGGCGGACCGTGTAGTGTCCCCGCGACAGCGGCAGGCGGCCTGGGAGCTCAGGAGCGAACGACACGATGAGTGCGACACTGGAGGTGGTTGTCAACGGCGAGCGGGCGCGGACGCGGTCCCGGACGCTTGCCGAGCTGCTGGTCGAGCTAGGCTACGGCGAGGCCAAAGTGGCGACCGCGCGTAACGGTGATTTCGTGCCGCTGCGCAAGCGCGAGACCATCGAACTTTCGGGCGGCGACACGATCGAAATCGTTTCGCCGAGGCAGGGCGGGTAATGACGGATACGACGGTCAAAGCAAAACCAAGCGCCGCCCAGGCTGCGGGAAAGGATGCGCTGCGGGTCTACGACACCGAACTCGCCTCCCGCATGTTTCTCGGCACGGCGCAGTATCCCTCGCCGCAGGTTTTAGAGCACGCCGTTAAGGCCGCCGCCGTCGATGTCGTGACCGTATCGCTCCGGCGGGAGGGCGCGCGCGAGAAGGGTGGCCAGCACTTCTGGGACATGATCCGCTGCCTCGGCGTGCGCGTGTTGCCGAATACGGCGGGTTGCCGGACCGTGCGCGAGGCCGTCGCCACCGCCGAGATGGCGCGTGAGCTGTTCGATACCGACTGGATCAAGCTCGAAGTCATCGCCAATGACGATACGTTGCAGCCCGACCTGTTCGGTCTTGTCGAGGCGGCCGGTATCCTCGCGCGGGATGGCTTCAAAGTGTTTCCCTACACGACCGAGGATCTCGGCGCAGCGGAACGGTTGCTCACTGCCGGATGCGAGCTGTTGATGCCTTGGGGTGCGCCGATCGGCACGGGACGCGGCCTCGCGAACCCGTATGCATTGCGAACGATGCGCAACTATTTCCCCGGCGTGCCGCTGGTCGTCGACGCGGGCATGGGTGCGCCGAGCCACGCCGCTCAGGCGATGGAACTCGGATTCGATGCGGTGCTCCTCAACACCGCGGTCGCCAAGGCTGGCGATCCGGTCGCGATGGCGGAGGCCTTTGCCGCTGCGGTGCGGGCCGGTCGAACGGCGTTCGCTGCCGGTATGATGGAAATGCGCGACATGGCGGCGCCTTCGACCCCTGTCGCGGGAACGCCGTTCTTCGATCTCAAATAGCGGAGTGCCTGCGGAAATGCCCGCGCTTCTCGATGTCTTCTACCCGATCGTCCCTGATTCCGCCTGGGCGCGGCGGCTCGTGCCGCTGGGTGTGCGGACGCTGCAACTTCGCTACAAGGGCGACGACATCAGCGAGATCCGCCGCCAAATCGCCGAGACGCAGGCGCTGTGCATCGACCACGACTGCTGTTTGATCGTCAACGATCACTGGCGTGCGGCGATCGACGTCGGCGCCGATTTCGTTCATCTCGGCCAGGAGGATCTCGCCGAGGCCGATGTCG
>LNEA01000222.1 GCA_001464855.1 Rhizobiales bacterium Ga0077530 | reverse complement strand
CGCGTGGTTGCGTCGGGTTTTCCCATTGTCTCGATCTGGCGGACGAACACCCATGACGACCTAGTGCGTGAGATCAGGCCGGACCTGGGCGGCGAGGCTGCGCTGGTGTCGCGGCCGGCGCTCGACGTTCTGGTCACACCTCTGTCGCGCGGAGCCGCGCGCCTGATTGAGCGACTCGCGCAGGGCGAAACGCTCGGCGCCGCGGCGCAGGCCGCAATCAACGATGATCCCAACCTGAATTTTTCCGACGCGCTGGCGCTGTTGTTTGGCGCCGGCGCGATCATCCATGTGGAGAGCAAGCTATGAGCGGTTTCCATCCCACCATGATTTCACTGATGTCGCGCATCCCGCACGACCTGATCGCACTCGTTGCGCGCATTTCGGTCGGGACGATCTTTCTCCGTTCCGGCATCCTCAAAATTCAAGGTTGGACATCGGGGAACACGCTCGCTCTGTTCAAGCATGAGTATCAGCTTCCGATCCTGCCGCCAGAGCTCGCCGCGTACATGGCGACGGCCGCCGAGCTGGCGCTGCCGCCGCTTCTGATCGCTGGCCTTTTCACGCGCTACGCCGCGTTGGCGCTGCTTGGCATGACGCTGGTCATCCAATTTTTTGTTTACCCGAATGCCTTCGATACGCACGGCGTTTGGGCGGCGTCGCTGCTCTATCTGATGAAATACGGCGCGGGTTCGTTTGCTCTGGATCGCTTTGTAGAGCCGGCGATGAAAGAGCGCACGAGCGCCGCGTAGTGTGCGGCTATGCGTTCGTCATATCGGGCGTCAATAACAGAACATCGGACGAAAGCCTGTAACGATCGTGACGCACTCAGCGAACACCATCTATCGGCGGCATCACGGTCTGCCGATGTCGCGGATCGCTCCGCGCCTATGATTGCACAACGATCGGAGGATCGAATGAAAACCAATTCGCTTTTTGCTTCGCGCCTCAGCATGACGATGGCCGCGCTTGCGCTCGCTGTCGTGCTTCCGTTGCCCGCAGCGATGGCTGCCGATGAGCACTTCGTCAAGGAAGGCGCTGCAGTCGGTGGTTACGATGTCGTCGCCTACCACAAGGCCGGCGGCCCGACGATGGGCTCGTCCAAATTCACCGCCGAGTATCAGGGTGTGATGTGGCATTTCGCGTCCGCCGAAAATCGCGACGCGTTCACCGCGAGCCCCGCCAAGTACGCGCCCGCCTATGGCGGATGGTGCTCGGCCGGCGCGAGCAAGGGCAAGAAGGTTGCGACCATGCCCCAGTTCTGGAAAATCGTCGATGGCCAGCTCTATCTCAACAGCTCAGAAGTTGCGCACACGAAGCTGTTCCTCGGCGACACAGCCGGAGTGATCCGCAAGGGTGAGATGAACTGGAAGACGATCTACGCGACACCGGCCGCCAAGCTTTAAAATTTCGGCGAGAAGAAATCTCGAACTGCGTACCGGCGCCAAGGGCGCCGGTACGAGAACAGCAAGTATCGGTCATCGCGCTGATGTCTGAGTCTCGTGGCAGATCAGGCGAAGCTATGACGCGTGCTGCCAGTGACGCGAGGCGCACTCGGCGCGTGTCCTCCGACGCAGTGAGCAATTTTATTTTGCCGCGTCTCAACCTCTGCTTTGGGAATGAGCGTCATCCGCGAGCGCTCCCTCGCGAGCGTGGCCGCACTGCACGATACTTGAGCAGTCCGGGCGTTGTCCGTGCACACCGCATCGGC
>LNEA01000221.1 GCA_001464855.1 Rhizobiales bacterium Ga0077530 | reverse complement strand
TCTGGCGGAGAGAGTGGGATTCGAACCCACGGTACGCTTTCACGTACACACGCTTTCCAAGCGTGCGCCTTAAGCCACTCGGCCATCTCTCCAGGGGCGCCGTTGGGCGATCCGGGCGCCACGTCTAACGGATTTCCGGGATTCTGCAAGCCGCCGTCGGTGACATGAGGCGGCCACGATCGCCGTCAACATCGCTCCCGCGCGGATCGGCAGGCTCCAACTGCGAGATGCAGGTGTGCAGGATCGGCTTTGGCGGGTGGCGCGCCGCACTTGTCCATGCGCGCCGGCTCTGTCAAACAGGGGCGTCTTGGGGGAGTCGCGCGGGCGTGGTGAGCGGCGTCGGCTTGGCCCTACGGGCGAGGCGGGAGCCGCCGCCGATTGACGGATCATTGAGCTGCCGTTTCGACATGACGGGTAGCGCGCGAGATCTTCGCGGCAGCCGTCGGAGCGGCCAACAATCACGGGAAGCCATGGATCGCATCAAGATCACGGGGGGAGAGCGGCTCACGGGCACCATCCCCATCTCCGGCGCCAAGAACGCCGCCCTGCCGCTGATGATCGCCAGCTTGCTGACGAGCGACCGGCTTACGCTCAAGAATGTCCCCAATCTCGCCGACGTCAACATGCTGGCGCGCATCCTGCGCAACCATGGCGTCGACCATTCGGTGGATGGCAAGCGCGCTGATCCCAATGGCTATCTCGGCGAGACGTTCCATTTCACCGCACGCGATATCGTCGACACCACAGCGCCCTATGAGATGGTGTCGCGGATGCGCGCCAGCTTCTGGGTCCTCGGTCCGCTGCTGGCGCGGGCTCATCAGGCGCGCGTCTCACTGCCTGGAGGCTGCGCGATCGGCACGCGACCGGTCGATTTGCATCTCGAGGGCTTGCGGGCGCTGGGCGCTGAGATCGATATCGATGCGGGCTACGTCGTGGCCAAGGCGCCGGGCGGTCTGCGCGGCGCCCGCGTAGTGTTCCCGAAGGTATCAGTGGGCGCGACGCACAACGTGCTGATGGCGGCGACGCTCGCCCGCGGGGAGACCGTGATCGAGAACGCGGCGCGCGAGCCGGAAGTGGCAGACGTGGCAGAGTGCCTCGTCAAGATGGGCGCCAAAATCGAGGGAATCGGGACGTCGACGCTTCGGATCCAAGGTCGCGACCGCCTCGAAGGGGCAACGCATACCGTCCTGCCCGACCGGATCGAGGCCGGAACTTTTGCATTCGCCGTGGCCGCCACGGGTGGTGACGTGCTGCTCGAAGGCGCGAGGATGGCGCTGCTGGAAACGGCGTTCGGTGTCCTCCGTCAAACCGGCGCGATCGTCGAGGAGACGGCCGACGGTGTCCGCATCAAGCGCAACGGCAATGCCATCGAGCCGGTACGTGTCGAGACGCAACCGTTTCCGGGCTTCCCGACGGATTTGCAGGCCCAGCTCATGGCGCTGATGACGCGCGCCAACGGGACCAGCGTGATCCGTGAGACGATCTTCGAAAACCGCTTCATGCACGTGCAGGAGCTGGCGCGGCTCGGTGCCGATATCCGATTGCATGGCGATTCCGCGACCGTACGCGGCGTCGGGACGCTGCGCGGCGCTCCGGTGATGGCGACGGATCTGCGCGCCTCGGTGTCGCTGGTGATTGCGGGCCTGATGGCCGATGGGGAGACCATGATCAACCGCGTCTACCATCTCGACCGCGGCTTCGAGCGGCTCGAGGAGAAACTCTCCCGATGCGGCGCCCGCATCGAACGATTGACGGCCGGCTAACGTCTGTAACTTGAAACTCTGAAGCGATCAGCGCGCGCGCTCTTCGTTGCGCGTTGCTGCCTCCCACCCATGGAAAGCTCAGACCATGTCGACCTTGGACGTCAGGTCATCGTCCACGCAGGCCTATCTGCTGCTGGCGCTGGCAGGCCTGTGCTGGTCGGGCAATCACGTGCTGGGCCGTGCGATCGCAGGGCATGTGCCTCCGGTCAGCCTGTCGGCGCTGCGCTGGGTAACGCCATTCCTGATCATGCTGCCGTTCGCGAGCCGCCATCTCGCGCGCGATTGGCCGGCTATCCGTCAACATTGGAAAGTGATGATGGTGCTGGGGCTGTCGGGCGGCGCAGTGTTCAGCGCACTGCAGTACGTCGGGCTCCAGTATACGTCGGCGGTGAACGTGTCCGTGCTGAATTCGCTCGGGCCGGTGTTCATCCTCGCGACGGTCGCGATCATGTTCGGCGACACATTGCGGCCGATTCAGCTTGCCGGTATCGCGACGTCGTTCGCCGGCGTTCTGTTCATCGTCACGCGGGGCGATCCGGCGCTGCTGGCTCAACTGTCCTTCAACTACGGCGATTTGATCATTCTCTTCAACATGCTCGTGTGGGGTATCTATTCGGCCTTTCTCCGCCTGCGTCCGGCGATCCACTGGACGAGTTTCATGGCGGTGTTTTCGCTCATTGGTGCGCTGGGGACGCTGCCGTTTGCCGTTCACGAACATATGGAAGGCATCCGCTTCCAGCCGACCATGCAGACCGTCCTCGCGATCGGATACGTCTCGATATTCCCCAGTCTGGTCTCGTTCATGGCTTGGAACCGTGGCGTCGAGCTGATCGGCGCCAACCGTGCGGGCGCGCTGTTGCATCTGATCCCGCTCTACAGCGCCGTCCTGGCCGGTATATTTCTCGGCGAGCGCCTGGCAAGCTTCCATATCGTGGGGTTCGCGCTGATCCTGGGCGGCGTGACGCTGGCCGCGCGGAAAGCCTGATCGCGAGAGCTGCGATTGGCGGGATACTTGGAAACGGACGCGAACTGGCCTATTTGAAGGAGTGCAGGGCTGCGGGGTGCGTGAGGGCCATACGACCCGGGGGCCTATAAGATCCGCTAGGGTGCTGTCCCTGACCGGAGCCGTGGTTCCGGATACACGGTGCCCACCTACTCATGTAGGGACCACGCGGGTTCGTCCGCCACAACGGCTTTCGCGGCTCTGCATAGTTTCTTGATTTCCGCGGTCGCCAACGACTGGTTTTTTGCCGCGGTCGCCGACGGCTTCGCCTACCGGCGCCGCTGAGCTGCTTCGCCGGTTGGAACCTTCACCTCGCGGCTTTCAGCCGCTACAGATGCAGGTGGCTCCCAGTTAAAAAAATGCGGGGGTTCGGGGGTGTCCCCCGATTGGGGCGTGGGGCCAAGGCCCCGCTCGCGCCGGAGGCGCGAAGAGGTAGGACCGCGATGGTTGAGACTGGCGACGCAACGTCCGACATCATCGCTATCAAGCGCGAGATGCGCGAGCGGCAGAAGGCGCGGCGGGCTGCGGCGTTGGAGGTGCTCGGCGCGCGGATCAATGACGACCTGGTGCGCCAGGGAACGGCGCTGCTCGGCGAGCGGGCTCCCGGGGTCGTCTCCGCCTACTATCCGATGGCTGGCGAGATCTGGCCGCTGCGCCTGATGGCTGCACTGAAGTCCAACGGCCATGCGCTGGCCCTGCCGGTGATGCAGGGCAAGACCGATCCGCTGCTGTTTCGTGCCTGGGCGCCGGGGGATGAACTGATCGCGGGCGTGTGGGGTATCCGGCAGCCCGCGCCGTCGCAACCGGCTGTGCTGCCGGACATTCTGCTGGTGCCGCTGCTGGCATTTGATACGCGCGGATATCGGCTCGGCTATGGTGGCGGCTACTTCGACCGCACGCTCCATGACCTCCGGAAGCGTAAGCCGATCCTGGCGGTCGGTCTCGGCCTCGACGAGTTGGAGGTCGACGCTGTGCCGCATCTCGACTATGACGAGCGCCTTGATTGGATCCTGACGCCGTCCGGGTCCCGGCAACGCTCGGAATAGTTCATGCGCCTGTTGTTCCTCGGAGATGTCGTCGGTCGCAGCGGGCGCGACGTGGTGATCGAGCACCTGCCTGGCCTCATCCGGCGCTACAAGCTCGATTTCGTCGTCATCAATGGCGAGAATTCAGCCGGCGGCTTCGGCATCACCGAGGCGATCTGCGACGATCTCCTGGCGGCGGGCGCCGATGCGGTCACGCTCGGCAACCACAGTTGGGACCAGCGCGAGGCGCTCGTTTTCATCGAGCGCCAGCCGCGTCTGCTCCGCCCGCTCAACTATCCAGCCGGTACGCCTGGACGTGGCGCGGGGCTCTACAAAGCGCGCAGCGGCGCTGAAGTGCTCGTCATCAATGCGATGGGCCGCATCTTCATGCCGGAGCTCGATTGCCCATTTCGTGCGATCGACAAGGAACTGGATGCGTGCCCGCTCGGCTCGGGCGCCGACGTGATCCTCGTTGATTTCCATGCCGAGGCGACGAGCGAGAAGGAAGCGCTGGGTCTGTACCTCGATGGCCGCGTGAGCTGCGTCGTCGGCACGCATACGCACGTGCCGACCGGCGACGACCGCGTCCTGCCGGGCGGCACGGCATACATGTCGGATGCCGGCATGTGCGGCGACTACAACTCGGTGCTTGGGATGGTCGCTGAGGAACCGATCAACCGGTTCCTGACGCGCATCCCCAAGGGGCGCATGGAGCCGTCGCTGGGCGAGGGTACGCTATCGGGGCTGGCGGTCGAGATCGATCCGAAGACCGGGCTGGCGCTAAACGCCAAGGCGCTACGGATGGGCGGCGTGTTGCGGCCGAGCGCGATCGAGTTCTGGGAAGCGTGAGGTTTCGCGCCTTTGGCGCGAGCAGGGCTATCGCCCTTGCAGCCCGTCCGGGGAGACCCTGGACCCCCTACTTTTTATGATTTGGAGTGTGCGGCACCTGTAGCGGCCGAAGGCCGCAAGGCGAGAATTCAACTGGTGGGGTACGACCCGCAGCGCCAGTAGCCGAAGGCGTTGGCGTCTGCGGAGAACAAAAACTAACCCTGGCGCGCTTTGAAGCGTGGATTGGTCTTATTGATCACGTAGACGCGGCCCTTACGGCGCACGAGGCGGTTGCCGCGATGGCGACCACGAAGCGATTTCAGTGAGTTGCGAACTTTCATGACACGTCATGCCTTCGGTTGATGGGGCATTAGCGTCCGGTCGCTCTCTTCCATCGCATCATGCGACGCGGAGCTGCAACGAACAGCGGTGCCCTTGAAAAGGTCGCGCAAACTATGCGCTGCGCTCTGGGCTGTCAAGTTGGGGAGGCATCTACTCATCCCGGCCGGCGTCTTCGGCATCGGGGGCCGCGACTTCGAGCAGACCGGACGACGGCGCGCGATCCGGCCGTGTGGGGCCGCGACGGCGCTGCGGGGGCGGCTGGGGAGGTTGTGGTGAGACGCTGGGATCTCGGATCCAGGGGCGACGTCCGTGGACGCCGGCAACGGTTGCGACCGCCATTTGTGACCCGTCGAACCTGAGACTGTGGGCACCGTCGCGGCGAAGGGCCTCGGCGTCGATCAAGATAGAAGTCGCTGTGCAGTTCGCCGGGCGCTCTACCCGCAGCACCAGGATGTCGGCCCGTCCGCAATCGTCCCGGAGTGCCGAGGCGTGACGTGAGATGCTGAGGAGGCGGCCGCCGGTCTTGGCCACGCACCCGTTGCCGTCGCAGGCGAAGACTGACGCGGCGGCTTTGGTGTCAGCGACGCTCGCGGCGCTGCGGCCGTCGCCATCACGCTCCAGCCAGCGGCC
>LNEA01000220.1 GCA_001464855.1 Rhizobiales bacterium Ga0077530 | reverse complement strand
GACCGCATCGTCGAGGATACGAGCAGCGGCGCCGCGCTGGCGGCGGCAGACGGCAAACCCGGCTATCCCGCCGCTGTTTGGGCAGCGCTCGACGAGGCCGGCATGACGGCGATTGGTGAGATCAACGACGGCGACCTCGGCCTCGCCGACGCCATGGCGCTGATCGAGCGGTCGGCGTACCACACCCTGCCCGTGCCGCTCGCCGATACGATCCTCGCGCGTCGGCTGCTGGCGAAAGCGGGAATGGACATCCCTGGCGGAGCGCTGTCGGTCGCGCCGCCGTCGGCGAACCGTGACGGCAAGGCTGCCGGGGTGGCGTGGGGCGGATCGGTCGGCGGTGTCGTAGTCGCGATGGGTACCGATACGCTCGCCCTGATCGATGCCGGCGGCGCAGTGACCGCGTCGTTCAACATGGCAGGCGAGTCGCGCGATACGATCGACCTGTCGCGCGCCAAAGTGATCGCGAGCGCACCACTCACGGATGCGGCGCGGATCATCGAAGCGGAGGGTGCGCTTGTCCGCGCGGTGCAGATGTCTGGCGCCATGTCACGCGTGCTCGACCATTGCCTGACCTGGGCCAACGATCGCGTCCAGTTCGGCCGCCCGATCGCGCGCTTCCAGGCGATCCAGCATCTGATGGCCGAACTCGCCGCCGAAGCGGCCGCCGCCAGTGCCGCATCGATGATGGCTGTCGAGGATACGGTCGCGCGCGGCGACCGGCTCTCCATTGCCATCGCCAAGGCGCGCAGTGGTGAAGCAGCCGGCCGCGTCTGTGCAATCGCGCACGAGGTATTCGGCGCCATGGGCTTCACCCAGGAGCATTCGCTGCATTACGCGACGCGGCGGCTGTGGAGTTGGCGCAATGAGTTCGGCGCCGAGGTCCAGTGGCAAAGCGAAATCGGCCGCACAATTGCTGCCGGCGGCGCCGACAGGCTCTGGGAGACGCTGACGGCGCACGGGTGAGCGGCGGCCCGCCAGCCAAATCGCAATGAATCCCCCTCCCCGTGGTGGGGAGGGGCTAGGGCTGGGGGGAATCCCTACGCCAATGTTCTGCAATCCCCCCTCCTAACCTCCCCCACAAGGGGGGAGGGATTTTGTTGTGGTCGACACGAACGCATTGCCTGTCCAAAGTGTGATGCAGAAGAATGAAACGCGGCGACGGGATGCGCACGGGAGGAAGCAAACATGAAAATTCTGATCATCGGTGGCGCCGGCATGGTCGGGCGCAAGCTCGCCGAACGCCTGGCCAAGGACGGCCAGCTCGGTGGCAAGGCGATCTCGGCGCTGACACTCTACGACGTGGTGCCGCCGCAGAAGCCGGCCGGCGCCACTTTCCCGGTCACGATCGCGACCGGCGACCTCCCTGCCCCCGGCGAGACCGACAAGCTCGTCGCCGACAAGCCCGACGTGATCTTCCACCTCGCGGCGATCGTCTCCGGCGAGGCCGAGCTGGAGTTCGACAAGGGCTACCGGATCAATCTCCAGGGCACGATGAACCTCATCGACAGCGTCCGCCGCGCTGGAAACAAGCCGCGCCTCGTATTCACGAGTTCGATCGCGGTGTTCGGCGCACCGTTCCCGGACAAGATCGGTGACGAGTTCTTTTCGACGCCGCTCACCTCCTACGGCACCCAGAAGGCGATCGGCGAGTTGCTGATCTCCGACTACACGCGCAAAGGCCTGCTCGACGGCGTTTCCATTCGCCTGCCGACCGTGTGCATCCGGCCCGGCACGCCGAACAAGGCGGCCTCCGGCTTCTTCTCAAACATCCTGCGCGAGCCGCTCGCTGGCGCCGAAGCCGTATTGCCGGTGTCCGAGGACGTGATGCATTGGCACGCCTCACCGCGTGCCGCCGTCGGATTCCTCATTCACGCTGCGACCATCGATGGCGAAAAGCTCGGCCCACGCCGCGCGCTGTCGATGCCCGGCCTCGCCGTGACTGTCGGCGAGCAGATCGCGGCGCTGAAGAAAGTAGCTGGCGAAAAAGTTGTCGCCCGTATCAAGCGCGTCCCGGACCCGTTCATCCAGGGCATCGTCGCGGGCTGGCCGCGCAACTTCGATGCCAAACGCGCGCTGGCGCTCGGCTTCGTGCCGGACGCGAGCTTCGAAGACATCATCAAGATCCACATCGAGGACGAGTTGAAGGGCAAGATCGCCTGACCACCAAAGTCCGCCACCAAGGAAAAAAACATGAGCAACAAATTGCAGGCTCTGCTGTTCTTGCAGAACCCGAAGCCCTACGTGGACCGCCTCACCGCCGACGGGCTCTATGAGCGGTGCGACTTCACGGTCGTCGCCCCCGGCACCGAACCAGACCCTGCCGCCCTGCAAAATGCCGAAGTGCTTTTTTCGATGGGCCCGCCACCGGGGCTGCTCGCGAAAATGCCCAAACTCAAGGTCATCCAGTCGCTGACCGCCGGCGTCGACCATTGGCTGGCGCGCAAGGACCTGACGCCAGCGCACACGCTCATCGCGGCGCGCGGCACGCACCGCATCCAGGTGCCCGAGAACATCCTCGGCGCGCTCTTTCACATCACCAAGAAGTATCACCAGATCGCGCTGAACCAGGCCGAGAGCAAATGGCAGCGCAGCGTTTCCGATACGCTGGCGGGCAAGACGCTCGGCATTCTCGGACTAGGCGCCATCGGCCAGCAGGTCGCGATGAAGGCATCAGCC
>LNEA01000219.1 GCA_001464855.1 Rhizobiales bacterium Ga0077530 | reverse complement strand
GTTACCGGCGCGCAGATCGGCATCTCCCTGGCCATCGTCGGCATCATGGCACAGACCCTGATCACGACGGGCCTCGGCAGCAAGATCGCCGGCCTTGTCGAACTCCTGAGCGGCGGCAACCTCGTTCTCGCGCTCATCCTCACGATGATCGTGTCACTGCTGCTCGGTTGCGGCGTGCCGACGGCCGCCGCGTACAGTCTCGTCGCAATCGTCGTCATCCCGTCGCTGATTCGGATGGGCGTAGATCCCCTCGCCGCGCATTTCTTCGCCTTCTATTTCGCGGTCATCTCGGCGGTAACTCCACCCGTAGCTCTTGCTGCACTTGCCGGGGCAGGTATCGCGGGCGCCGGCTTCATGCGTACCTCGATGGAAGCTTTCAAGCTCGCCATCGCCGGCTTCATCATTCCGTTTCTGGTCATCTTCAATCCGGCGATCATCCTTCAGCCAACGGGCTGGATTCCGACGATCGGCACGGTGCTCGCGGTACCGATCGGCATGACGACGCTGACGGCTGCCATTTACAATTGCGGTCTCGTCCCCTTCCGACCGCTCGAGCGGTGGATGGCCATTGCTGCGACCGCATTGATGTGCGGCTATGCCGTGTTCCGCCACATCGAGGAGTTGCCGGTCGAATATTTCATGCTCGCAGCCGGCCTAGCGATTGCCGCTCTGCTCCTCAAGATGCAATTGGCCCGGAAACGGGACACCGCCGCGGGGCGACCCGCAACCACCGTCGCGGCAGGCGAATGAAAGCCGGTCATCTACACCTGGGAGGAAACAACATGCGAACGAAACAACAAAGCCGCCACCTGATCACGACAGCCGCCGCGACTGCGGTGATGGTGATGGCGGGTGTTAACGGTGCCTTCGCGCAAGCGGCGCGCCCGGAGACCACGGTGAGCCTGCTCAGCGCCCCCTTCGGCACGGCAACCTACGTTCTCTTCAACACTCTCGAGCAGATCTCCAAGAAGAACCATCCGTGGCTGCGGATCTCGTCGTCGGAGAGCCCCGGCTTCGTCTTCAACATGAAGAAGCTCGACGCGGAACCCGAGCTTCGCAAAACAACGATCATCGGATCCGGCCCTGCGGTCGGCCGTCTCGCGTCAGACGGCGTGCGGCCGTTCGACAAGAAATTACCGTCGATGAAAGTCATCGGCAACGCCACCATCGTCGTCGTTTGGCTTGCGACGACAGACCCGAAGATCAAGTCGGCGGACGACGTCAAAGGCAAGCGGATCGGTCTCGGCCAAGCCGCCCAGATCAACTGGGCCGTCCTGCCGCGCGCGGTCGTCGAGCATGGCTGGGGCATCCTCAAACAGGTCAACGTCCAGTATCTCGGCCCCAAGCCGGCCATCACGGCGCTCCTAGATGGCAAAGTCGATCTGGCGATCGCCGGCGGGTACCTGAATGCCGAGACGGCCACGCTCGCGCTGAGCCCGCAGACCTCTGAGCTCATCGCTTCGGGCCGGTCGCTCTATCACTTGCCTTTCGGCACCGATGCGGTGAAAAAAACTGAACCGAAGGGTTATCAGATCGAGCCCTACACGATCGCCAAGGGCGCGATCGACGGGAAAAACGAACCGCTCGAGTCGTTCATCGATTCCGCCGCATGGATGGTCGCCCCGGAATTCCCGGATGAGATCGCCTATGAAACGACGAAGCTTCTCATCAATCACATCGGTGAATTCGGTGAGGTGCACGCGATCGGCAAGCTGATGTCGCTGAAGGGCCTCGTTCTCGGCTGGAAGCCTGAGGACATTCATCCCGGCGCACTGCGCGCCTACAAGGAAGCCGGCATCATCAAGTAATCGGTCGTCGAGCGCGCAGTCCCGCGGCGCCCGTCCGGCAAGGATTGGGCGCGGTAGTCCCTGGTCGGCTCGGAATGTTGCGGTGCGGCAGGGTGTTTTTTGTCGGGCACATGATCGGCGGACCGAGGATGCAGACTGGCGCTGACGGCCCAACTCTGTAACATGACGCTTGGCGCCTTCGATGGACAAGACGCTCGACACGGCACGACCTCGTAGCGGCATTCGGCAGCGAGATCGAGACAATGGCATTGCGGATCGATTGCGACGTTCATCCCGCCGTCGGCGGCACTCGCACCACGCTGCTGCCCTATCTCAGTCCACATTGGCAGGAGCAGGTCACGAGCCGCGCCATCGATGGGCTCGACCTGACCAGCTATCCGCCGTCGATGCCATTGTCGTCCCGGCCCGACTGGCGACCCGCTAAAGGCAAGCCCGGAGCGGACCGGGAGACCGTTTGCAAACACGCGCTGGATGGTCTCGGCGCGAGCCACGCCATTCTCAATGTGCTCTACGGCGCGCAGGCCGTTTTTGACCCGTACATGGCCGCCGATTTCTGCAAGGCCATCAACGATTGGATCGCGGCCGAGTGGCTCGATCAGGATCCGCGACTGCGCGCATCTATCGTCGTGCCGATGCAGGCGCCGGATCTCGCCGTCGAGGAAATCGAGCGGCGGGCCGCGGACAAACGCTTTGTTTCGGTCCTGGTACTGGCGCAGGGCGAAACCTTGCTGGGCAAGCGCCACTTCTGGCCGATGCACGCGGCGGCGGAGAAGCACAAGCTGGCGCTCACCATCCATGCCGGCAGCCAGTATCGCGCAGCGCCGAGTTCGATTGGCTGGCCCTCGTATCGCTACGAATATTATCTCGCCGAGGCGCAAGCGGCGCAGGCGCAGATCCTCAGCCTGGTACTCGAAGGTGTGTTCGGAAAATTTCCCGGCTTGAAGGTGGTGCTCGCCGAGACCGGCGTATCATGGCTGCCGGCATTCATGTGGCGCACCAATAAGACCTGGCGCGGCGTTCGCGTTGAAGTGCCCTGGGTCGACACCTCGCCGATCGATATCATGCGCAATCATATCCGCTTGACGGCGCAACCCTTCGACGCCCCACCCGACAAGGCTGGCGTCGAGATGCTGATCGACCAGATCGGCTCCGATCGCATGCTGCTGTTCGCATCCGACTATCCCCATTGGCAATTCGAGGGCAGCGATCCAATTCCACCGCACCTCCCCGCCGGGATCGTCCAGCGCATGTGCGTGGACAATCCACTTGAGACCTTTCCCCGTCTCGGCCTGACAATGTGAGGCATCCGCCGCAGAAGGAATTCCACGATGAATGACGCCGTCCTGGAGAAAATCAGTTCCGACACGTCGCCCGCGTCGAGCACGCGCCTCAAGGTGATCGACTGCGACATTCACCCGAGCCTGCCGAACCGCAATGCGATCCTGCCATTCCTGTCCAAGCGCTGGCAGGAGCATTTCCTCGCCTATGGTGATCACTTGCGGACGCCGTTTCTCGGCACGACGCCGTATCCACGCTCCTCGCCGCTGATCGCGCGACGGGACGCGTGGCCGCCGACCGGCGGCAACCCGGGCTCCGATCTCGACTTCATGCGCCTGCAGCATCTCGACGCCAATGGCATCGAGTTCGGCATCCTGCAGGTGCTGGACCTGTTCCTCTTCTCGCAACAGAACCTCGAATTCGGCGCTGCGATTCAGAGAGCGATCAACGAGTGGCAGGTGGAATGTTGGACCAAGCCTGAGCCGCGCCTGAAGGCATCGATCCTAGTCGGACAGGACGACGTCCCGTCTGCCATCGCCGAGATCGAGCGCTGCGCCAAGGTCGGCGGTTACGTGCAGATCAATGTCTGCCCGCGCGCCAACGAGCCACTCGGAAGACGACGCTACTGGCCAATTTACGAGCGCGCGCAGGAATTGGACCTGCCGCTCGGCATTCACGTCGGCGGCTATGGCGGCCACGCGCCGACGGCGAGCGGTCATCCATCCTACTACAATGAAGAGCATCACTCGAACGCTCATTCGATGGCGTCGCAGCTCACGAGCTTCGTCATCGAGGGCGTGCCGGAGCGCTTCCCGCTTCTGAAGTTCGTGTTTATCGAAGGTGGGTATGGCTGGGTGCCGGCCACGACGTGGCGCATGGACCAGCATTTCGAGCGCTTCCGCAGCGAGGTCCCGCACCTGAAACGGAAGCCTTCGGAGTACGTGCGCCAGAATTTCTGGTT
>LNEA01000218.1 GCA_001464855.1 Rhizobiales bacterium Ga0077530 | reverse complement strand
GGCAATCAGGTCTACGTCGCGGCGGACGCTGCGGTGAAAACGCCGGCCCATCTGCCCGGCGAGGCCGGGAGTTCGCCCGAGGCGGTGCGGAAGAGTAATGAGGCGTTGGGGTAGTCGCTCGATCTGCTAAGTTCGGCCCATGCAAGAGATCATCATCATTGCTGGGCCGAACGGGGCGGGGAAGACGAGTTTTGCCGGGTATTATCCGCCGCTGGCGGGCGATCGTTTCGCGTTCATCAATGCCGATGAGATCGCGCGAGAGATCGCCAGCCCGTCGCTGAGCCAGCCCGAAATTGATTTCCGCGCCGGTCGGGAAATGCTGGCGCGAATCGACGCTCTTGTCTCGGCGGGAGCGGAGTTCACGTTCGAGACGACGCTCGCGTCATTGACATACGCCCGCAAGATCCCGAACTGGCGGAAGGCGGGCTACAAGGTCACGCTGGTCTATCTCAGATTGCCGAATCCAGAGGCCTCGATCGACCGCGTGAGTCGGCGCGTGGCGGCGGGCGGGCACGGTATTCCGGAGCCGGTCATAAGGCAAAGATTTGCCAAGAGCCTCAAATATTTGGACGTACTGTACAAGCCCGTCGTCGATGAATGGTATGTTTGGGATAGTCTAGAGGGCGACATCCAGTTGGCAGAGGCTTGGGACCGCTGATGGCTCAGAGAAAACTCGATATCGATGAAGTGGAGACCGCTCTGAAGCGCGCCGCCCGAGCTGGTGTGAGCGGCACCCGTGACGAACGGTCGGGGCGATTTGTTATCCGCGTTGCGCCCACTGGCGAATTGAAGCCGAAGAAGGGTGGCGGAGATTAGGCCGGCAAGGTGCGGCGGGAGAAGTAGCATTAGGCGGGGAATTCGCCCGAGGCGGTGAAGAAGAGCAATGAGGCGTTGGGGTAGAGTGTGGCCTAACACCAAACGGTTGTGGGTAATATAGACAGGTGGCCGGGCAATTTCCCGGCCGTTTTGCTATTCTGCGCTCACGGATCATCGGCTCGCGCTTGAGCCAACCGTTTCTGTGGGAGCCTTGAATGGCACGCTTGGTGACGCCCTTCGGATACAAGCTGCAAACGGAACTTTCGAATGAATTCTCGCGCATGGACAGCGAGTGGTTCTTCCCGTGGCATGGGCTGAATTCTGGTTGCGACATTAACGTAGATAACTTTGATGGTCGGCGAATTCGCCTAGGCGGTGTCCGATTTGAGGGTTGTGAGCCCGTGTATTGGGCGGCAGTGAAGAGGTACTTGACCAACAAGATCAGCGAAGCTTTCGATCTTGCCGATAGGGAAATTCGCGAGTCTGGTCAGGCGAATGCGCCGAGAATTGCTGAGGATGCGGCGAGCGCAATGGAAGAGTATTGCTGGCGCATACGTCGGCAAGCCATTGACACCGATAGGCGGCTACAGGGAAGAGGGTATCCCGATCCAGAGTATAGCTCGCCCCATGCCGACAGGATGGAATTTGCTAGTGACATTGCGCGTCGAAAAGCTGCGCTTGTTAGCTTTCACGTGCCAGAGGAAGCACCGGAGCCTTCTCTGCCTCCGCCACCTCCGCTAACTCTCAGTAAGAGGTTCGAACGCGTCTATGATAGGAACAAAGGTAAGTGGGCAACAGTTGCATTGGTAATTGGCGCAATAGGCATTGCATTTCGGTACTTCTTCTAGGCCTTTGGCGCGACGCCCTTCCAATGCTATACGTGGGCGATGATCAAACCTCTCGAAGATGCTTTGGGAAAGGTTCTGCGGCTCTCGGAGCATAAGCAGGCGGTGGCTGCAGAGCTGCTGGAGCAGCTCGCGCAAAGCGATGCCGCGCCTTATGCCCTCTCGCCTGATGAGCGGACGGCGGTTCGCGAGGCGCTGGACCGTGCGTCGCGAGGTGGCTTTGCTGACGAGGCCGACGTTGACGCGACGTTGCGCCGGCCATGGGGCTGACGATCCGCTTCGACGCGCGTGCGCTGGCTGATCTTGCTGAGATCCGCGATTATTTGATTGAACATAGCCCGTCGGGCGCCGAGCGCGTTCGTCTGCACATGGTCGAGACGATTGATCGTCTTTCGGACTTCCCCTTCCTTGGACCTGCAACGGATGAGCCGAACGTTCGGGTATTGCCCCTCACGCGGTATCCCTATCTGGTCTTCTATGCCGTGATCGGCAACGAAGTGGTAGTTCTGCATGTGCGCCACGGCGCGCGCGAGCCGTTCGATCCTTCGACGCTCTGAATCTTATCCCCCCTCCCCCGCCCGCCTGCACACTCCACCGCACTCATCCCACGAGGGGGCGCTGTCGACGCGCTCGACCGTGCGGGACGAGGGCCGCAGGGCGGGAGATGCCAAGATGGCGCGCCCAGGAAAGAACGAAGCGGCCGGATCGGCTCTGCCGGCTTCCGTGCCTGGGACCCGGACGTTCTGGCGTTCGCGCCTTGCTCCCCTCAGTTCATCGGCCCGGCGCGGTTGTGCGCATCGGGCAGCGTAGGGATTCCCCCCACCCCTAACCCCTCCCCACGTCGCGCCGAAGGCGCGCCTTCGGCGCGGGGGGAGGGGGATTAGCGCGCCGCGTCGGGCGGGCGCTTGTCCTGTGCGCGGCGAATGAGCGAACGGCCGCGCTCGCCGAAATCCGAATTATGGTGGCGGTCGCCCCGCTGATTCTCGCGCGGGTCCCGCGGTTGGAGAAACCACCTACATGCGCCTGCGCATCCATCAATACGGCGAGCTGATCGGCATCTTCCTGCTGCTCGCGTCGACGGCGATGCAACTCTTCTATCTCGAGCCGCTGAAGCGGGAAGTCGACTGGCGGATGGTGGCGTTCAACATATGACAATCAGGTCGCGCTGCTGACGCTGATGAAGGCGCCGGCCGAGCAGGTCAGCGCGACAGAGGCGCAGCGCGACAAGGTGCTGGCGCAGTACAAGACGTCCGACGCCAACATCGCGGATTTCGTGACGGCGAAGCAGGACGTCGAGGGCTACCTGGAGATCGTGCTGATCGGGCTGTTCGCGCTCGGCAGCTTGCTCACGGGGATTGGCCGGGTCCTGGAAATGCGGACGGCGGGCGTGATTCAGAAAGAGTAGCGGACACCGAGGCGGCGACGCCTCACGCCTTCATATCAGTCACCTTGTAGACCTCGCCCTTGGCATCATAGGTCGTCCATTCGCCGACCTGCGTGCCCATGTCGAAGTGGCCCGAGCGCATGATCGTGCCGTCCTTGCGGAACCATTCCCAGTAGCCGTCGAGCTGGCCGTCGCGCAGCCAACCCTTCGCGCGGACGCTGCCGCCCTTGTGATGATGCGTCTCGCGTTTGCGCGGTGATTTCGCCATGCCGAGCTATCCGAGCGACTGCAGATATTCCAATACCGGAAGCGCATTGTCGCCGCCCATTTTGGCGTGCGTGAGGAGCGGGATGCCGTGGGCGCCGGGGGCTGATTTGGACTGCGGGTGCGCGGTGATGGCGGCCTTGACGATGTCGAGATGGCCGAGCATCGCGGCGGCGAAAATGTCCATGCGGGCGCCGTTGTCGAGCAGGAATTCGGCGATCTCGCGACGGCCGGTGTGGGCTGCGGCGCCGAGCGCGGACTCGAAGTCGCCGCCGCCCCAATCCCAGCAGGCGTTGACGAGCTTGGGCTCCTGCGCCAGCAGTTCCTTCACGCGCGCGAGGTCGCTATGGGCCTTGCGAACGAACTCGTTGACGAGGTCGGGGGCGATTGCTGGGGGACGTTCCATGGCGAGGTCTCTTGTTTACGGTGGCGGTCAGGAAAGAGACACTAGCGGTTCGATGCGTGGCCGTCAGCCGTATTCATGCGCTTGCACGAGCGGCGCTTCTGGCCTGACATACGCGGGAGGATTGGTTCGCGACGAGAGGACGGCAATGGCGACTACGCTCTACGGGATTCCGAACTGCGACACGGTCAAGAAGGCACGGACATGGCTCGATGGGCAGGGCGTCGCGTATGACTTCCACGACTACAAGAAGGCCGGTGTCACGGCCGCGAAACTGAAGGCGTGGTGCAAGGCGTTCGGATGGGAGAGCGTGCTCAATCGCGCCGGCACGACCTTCAGGAAATTGCCCGATGCGGCGAAGGCGGATCTCAATCAGGTGAAGGCGATCGCGTTGATGGTCGAGCAACCGTCGATGATCAAGCGGCCGATTGTCGAGTATGACGGCGGGGCGTTGGTCGGCTTCAAGCAGGCGGAATGGGAGGCGGCGTTCGGCCGATGACGCGGACGTATCAGGCGCTTGGCGACCAGACCCGCGACTTCGCACGCTCCCTCGCTTTGGCCGCTTCGACTTCGCGATTCTTCGGCGGGGCATTGGTCTCCAACGAGGCGAGCAAGCGCGACGCGGCCGCGGTGACCTCGTCGATCGCGCGCTCGAATGCGGCGGCATTCGTCTGCGACGGCGCGCTGAACCCGCTGAGCTTGCGCACGAACTGCAGCGATGCCGCGCGGATCTCGTCATCGGTTGCGGCGGGCTCGAAGTTGAACAGCGTGCGAATGTTGCGGCACATGGGCGCTCTCCTTATGCAGTTAAGATAAGGTCGAGGAACGCTCGCGTCGAGGGCGTCACAGGTGAGGAGACGGTCCGTGGCCAAGAACGTCAAGAATGCGATGGGCAAGGTCTACATCGGCATCGGCGGGTGGGTGTTCGAGCCGTGGCGGGGCACGTTCTATCCGGAGAAACTGTCGCAGAAGCGCGAACTCGAATACGCGGCGAGCCAGCTCACATCGATCGAGGTCAACGGCACTTACTATGGCGCGCAGAAACCGGAAAGCTTCGCGAGGTGGCATGACGAGACGCCGGATGATTTCGTGTTCGCGCTGAAGGGGCCGCGCTACGCGACCAACCGGCGCGTGCTCGCCGATGCGGGCGACTCGGTCGAGCGATTCTTCAGCGGCGGCGTCATGGGGCTGAAGGACAAGCTCGGCCCGATCAATTGGCAATTCATGGCGACGAAGAAATTCGATCCCGCTGACTTCGAGGCATTCCTGAAATTGTTGCCGAAGAAAGTCGATGGGCGGGCGGTCCGTCACGCCGTCGAGGTGCGCCATGACAGTTTCAAGGTGGCGGAATTCGTGGCGATGGCGCGCGCGTACGGCGTCGCGATCGTAATGGCGGGCGACAGCGAGCATCCTCAGATAGCGGACGTCACGGCGCCGTTCGTCTATGCGCGCATCATGGGCACGCAGGAAAAGCACAAGCTCGGTTATCCGACGAAGACGCTCGATGCGTGGGCGCAACGTGCCAAGGCGTTGGCCGCCGGAAAGGCGCCGGAGGGACTGGAGACGGTCGCGACGTCAAAGGCCGACGGCGGGGTGCGCGACGTCTATCTTTACGTTATCAGCGGCGACAAGGTGCGCAACCCTGCCGCTGCGAAAGCGCTGATCGAGCGGACCGGCTAGATGCGTCACTTCAGGCGATCGACCACGCGGCCGATCAGGGAGCGGGGAGAAGGACGCTTGGACGCTGGGGCGGGCCGCGGAGGCGTGACGTCGTTGCGCGGCCGCGTGTTCGCGCGCGCCTGGTTGGCGGTCGAGAGGGCCGCAACGTACTCCCGGATTGCGTGGTGCACGAAAGCGAGCTTCTTGAGTGCGGGCGCCGGGATGACGAAGGGGTAGAAATCGTTGTGGCCCATGCCGCGGCTCATATTGTTGAGCGCGATGGACAAGGGAATCCAGCGCTCGATCAGGGCATCGAAGGTCTCCTCACGATGGATGTCGTAGGATTTGAACGGCCACGCGGCGCCGAAGATGAGTCCGGACGCGCGCGGCTCCATGCCTTCGGCCTGGGCGGTGTCGACGGCCGAGACCATGTGCAGGTAGTGGGCCCAGGTTTCCGCCCAGTCCTCCCACGGGTGCGAACTGGCGTAGGCCGAGACATAATTCGTCGACCAGTCCGGAGGAGGGCCTTCGGAGTGGTGGCGTGCCAGCGCCGCGCCATAGTCCATGCGCTCGTCGCCGAACAATTCGCGGAATGCCTCCTGCTTGCCGGGCTCCGCTATGAGGACATTCCAATAGAAGTGACCGCTCTCATGGCGGAGGTGGCCGAGCAGCGAGCGATAGGGTTCGCCGAATTGAAGGCGCTGGCGCTCGCGCTCGACGGCGTTGGCTTCCGTCACGTCGATGGTGATGACGCCATCGAGATGACCTGTCGTCGCATTGAGCAGGAAATCGAAGACGAGACGTTCGCCGCCCGAGTTGCGCGTGTCCAGCGGCAATCCGAAGCGCAGCAGATCGTAGACGAGACGCTTCTTGGCGCGCTCCAATTCCTGCCAGGCGTCGAGATTCCCCGCGATCGAGAGATCGGGTATAGTGCGGTTGAGGTCGCAAGCGATGCAGAACCCGTCGCCCTCCAGCGCTGGCGTCAGCCAGTTGCAGGCGGCATGAGCGGCGTTGGCGCAGTAGCGCAGCGGGGCGGCGTCGTATCCGATCGCGTGGTAAGCGCCCGGCGGCTCGGCGAGCGGCTCGATGGTAATCATGACCAGGCGCTCGGAATCGAATCCGAGATCAGCGCCGCATTTCACGCATTGGACATTCTCGAAGTAGACGGTATTGCCGCACTTCGAACACGTATGATTTTTCATTTGTGAGGCACACTCTTACCGGCGAGGAGGCGACCAATCGCCCTTTCCGTCGCCTAGGGCATCTGGTGGCAGACTCTTTACCTTACCGCAAAGCCGAACTGCCACGTTTTCCGGCAACTTGGTGGTCTTTTTTCGGCACGGTGCCCGGCTCGCGAACAGCGGCGGCGTACCTGCACGTTTGGCGAGCGATTGCGCTTGTCGCATCGCCGGCAACTCGGTATGCGGAGTCTAGGTTTGCCGATCAACGCTCGGATGATCCGTTTGTTCCCGGCGCACATGGTGAATGTGGCTGCGGGCAAAGGCTCGGGAAAGGCCCGCTCTACCTATGGTACTCCACGTCGCGCTGACCCACGAGACGATCTATCGCTACGACCGTCAGATCGGCATGGGGCCGCAAGTGATACGGCTGCGTCCGGCACCGCACAGCCGCACGCCGATCCTCAGCTATTCGATGCGGATCGAGCCGGCGACCCATTTCATCAACTGGCAGCAGGACCCGTACGGCAACTTCCTGGCGCGCGTCGTTCTGCCGGAGGAGACGGATATTTTTTCCGTCACGGTCGATCTGATTGCCGACATGGCCGTCATCAATCCGTTCGACTTCTTTGTCGAGGAAAGCGCCACCGAGTTCCCGTTCACCTACGATCCGGAACTGAAAAAGGAACTCGGTCCCTATCTCGATGTCGCGCCGGCTGGCCCGCGCCTCACGAAGTATCTCGCCTCGATCGATCGTCGGTCACGGCCAACGAACGATTTCATCACCGACATCAATCGCGATCTCGAGCGGGCGATCCGCTATCTGATCCGCATGGAGCCCGGCGTGCAGACGCCAGAGGAGACCCTGACCAACGAGTCCGGTTCCTGTCGCGACAGCGCCTGGCTGATGGTGCAGATCTTTCGCCACCTCGGGCTCGCGGCGCGGTTCGTCTCCGGCTACCTGATCCAGCTCACGCCGGACGTTAAGGCGCTGGATGGACCAGTGGGCGCCGAGGCCGACTTCACCGACCTGCACGCGTGGTGCGAGGTCTATGTTCCTGGGGCGGGCTGGATCGGCCTCGATGCGACATCGGGGCTGCTCGCCGGCGAAGGGCACATTCCGCTCGCCGCGACGCCGCAGCCATCGAGCGCGGCGCCGATTTCCGGCAGTCACGGTCGCGCCGAAGTCACCTTCGAACATCACATGGGCGTCGTCCGCGTGCGCGAGACGCCGCGCGTGACCAAGCCGTACAGCGATGACACCTGGCAGGCGATCGTCGATGCCGGTCGCGTGGTGGACGAGCGGTTGAAGCGTGGCGATGTTCGCCTCAGCATGGGTGGTGAGCCGACCTTCGTCGCCGCCGATGATATGGAAGGCGCGGAGTGGAACATCGGTGCCGTCGGTCCGACCAAGCGCGGCTATGCCGATGCGTTAATTCGCCGATTGCGAGACCGCTTCGCGCCGGGCGGTCTGCTGCACTATGGCCAGGGCAAATGGTATCCGGGCGAGCAGCTTCCGCGGTGGGCTTTTGGACTCTACTGGCGGACGGACGGCGAGCCGCTGTGGGAAGACGCGAGCCTCGTTGCGCCCGAGCCCAAAGGGAAAAAGAAAGAAGCGACAGCCAAAGACGAGCGCAAAAAGGGCGCGCGACTGGATCAGCGCGGGCCGTCCGCGGAGGATACGCACCGCTTCATGCAGGGGCTGTGCGCGCAACTCGGCTTGCCAACCGGGAGCGGCATTGCGGCGTATGAAGACCCGATGCATTTCATGCTGGTCGAGCAGCGGCTGCCGATCAACGTCACGCCTGAAGACAACAAACTCGAGGATGCGCAGGAGCGCGCCCGCATCGCGAAGGTGTTCGAGCGTGGGCTGGGCAAGCCGGTCGGATACGTGCTGCCGGTGCAGGTTTGGCATACGCAGGATCGCGGCAGGCGTTGGGTAACGGAGCGGTGGTCGCTACGGCGCGGCAAGCTGTTCCTGGTTCCCGGCGATTCACCGATCGGGTTCCGTCTGCCGCTTGGATCCGCGCCGCTCGTGGGACCGATCGACTATCCACACGTACTGCCGCGCGATCCGTTTGCGGCGACGCCGCCGCTTCCAGGGCGCGAGGTGCTGATGCAGCGCCGGCGTGCGGTCGCGCTCGAGGCGCCGCCCGCACCGGCAGTCGCCGCGCCCGAAATCGTAGCAGGCGCGGTGCGTACCGCGCTGTCGGTGGAAGTGCGCGACGACAAGCTGTGCGTGTTCATGCCGCCGCTCGAGGATGCGGAAGATTATGCGGCAATGGTCGCGGCGATCGAGGAAGCGGCGCGCGGCACCGGGATCGCGCTCCACGTCGAAGGTTACGAGCCGCCGCGCGATCCGCGCCTGAACGTCATCAAGGTGACGCCCGACCCTGGCGTCATCGAGGTCAACATCCATCCGGCGATGTCGTGGAACGAAGCGGTCGCGACGACCACCGCGCTCTATGAGGACGCGCACTTGTGCCGCCTGAGCGCGGAAAAGTTCATGCTCGACGGCCGCCACACCGGCACCGGCGGCGGCAACCACATCGTCTTCGGTGGCGCGACGCCCGGCGACAGCCCGTTCCTGCGCCGCCCCGATCTGCTCGCGTCGATCATCACCTACTGGCAGAACCATCCCTCGCTCTCCTACTTGTTCTCAGGGATGTTCATCGGCCCGACCAGCCAGGCGCCGCGCGTCGACGAAGCGCGTCATGAGGGCCTCTACGAGTTGGAGATCGCGCTTTCGCAGGTTCCCGATCCGGGCGCGGGTTCGATTCCACCGTGGCTCGTCGACCGGCTGTTCCGAAATCTGCTGATCGACGTCACGGGGAACACGCACCGCGCGGAAATCTGCATCGACAAGCTCTATTCGCCGGACGGGCCGACCGGCCGGCTCGGTCTCGTCGAGTTCCGCTCGTTCGAGATGCCGCCGCACGCCCGCATGAGCCTCGCGCAGCAGCTCTTGCTGCGTGCGCTGATCGTCAAATTCTGGGAGCAGCCTTATCGCCAAAAGCTCGTGCGCTGGGGGACGGCGCTGCACGACCGTTTCATGCTGCCGCACTACCTGTGGTCTGATTTCTCCGACATCGTTGGCGATATTGACGCAGCCGGCCTGCCGGTTGATCTCAAGTGGTTCGCGCCGCATATCGAATTCCGCTGCCCGGTCCTCGGTAAACTGGCGACACACGATCTGGAGTTGGAACTGCGCCAGGCGCTGGAGCCGTGGCACGTCCTCGGCGAGGAAGGCGCGCCCGGCGGCACCGCACGGTATGTCGATTCCTCGCTGGAGCGGGTGCAGGTGATGGTGCGCGGACTGACCAGCGAGCGCTACATCGTGACGTGTAATGGTCGCACCGTGCCGCTGTCACCGACCGGCACTTTCGGCGAGGGGGTGGCGGGCGTGCGCTATCGCGCCTGGGCACCGCCGTCAGCCCTGCATCCGACGATCGGCACCCACGTGCCGCTGGTCTTCGATATTTTCGATCGCTGGACCGGCCGGTCGATCGCCGGCTGCCGATATCATGTGTCGCATCCGGGTGGGCGCGGTTTCGAGATCTTTCCGATCAACGCCTACGAGGCCGAAGGCCGGCGTCTCGCGCGTTTCGAGGCCAGCGGCCATACGGCCGGGCAAATGGCGCCGCAACCGACCCGCGTTAACCCCGACTACCCGCTGACGCTCGATCTCCGGCGGCAGGATTGAGGGATGAGGGTGTGTGGCATCCGTCACATCGTCCGGGCAATTTGCCATCCCGCAGTTGCTGCGTGTGGCGGGGCCGATTCGCGTGGTACAGACGAATTGTCCTGGCCAGATGCGACAACGCCTTCAGGGCGGGGCGCCGGGATGTGAGCGGGGGAGCGCGGAACAAGGTCCGGGTGCGATGATGAACATGGCGTCCTCCATCAAGGAGGGCGGACCCTCTCTGGTCGACATGTACAAGAACCGCGAGAGTGGCGGCTACGATGAGCTGCTCGATCCGAGCGGTGCTGTGCGTCCGCGTTGGCGCGGACTGCTCGCCGGGCTCGGCGAATTCACGGCTTCGGAACTGAATTCGCGCACGGCACGGATCGACCGGCGGGTGCGCGAGACAGGCGTCGCCTACGATATGTTCGCCGACCCCGACAAGGCGGCGCAGAAGTGGCAGCTCGACTTGATGCCGATCGTGTTCTCCAGTGCCGAGTGGCGCTGGCTGGAGGCGGCACTCGTTCAACGGGCGCGACTGTTCGATCTCCTGCTCGCGGATCTCTATGGGCCGCAAGAGCTGATGCGGCAGGGACTTGTGCCGCCGGAACTGGTGTTCTCGGACAGCGCCTACCTGCGCCCATGCCAGGGCATTCTCGATCGGGCAGGTCCGTTGCGCTTCTATGCCGCCGATCTCGCGCGTGGCGCCGACGGCAAGTGGCGCGTCATCGATAATCATTTGGAGACGCTGGCCGGCATCGGCTTCGTTTTGGCCAACCGCGTCGCGCACACGCACGTCACCGGCGACCTCTTCAAGCGCGTCAACGCTGTCCGCCTTGCGGCCCACTTCCAGCGGGTGCAAGTGGCGCTCGCCGCGCACGCGCAGCGCGACAACGCGTCGATCGCACTGCTGACGCCGGGGCCGCAGCACCAGGACTATTTTTCGCACGCCTATCTCGCGCGCTATCTCGGCCTGCTGTTGGTCGAAGGCTCGGATCTGCGCACGCGCGGCAGCCACGCCTACCTGAAGACGCTCGAAGGCCTGAAAGAAGTCGACCTCATCATTCGTTGCGTCGACGGGCGCCAGATCGATCCGCTTGAACTAGATCCCGCTGGCTTCAAGGGTCCGGCGGGACTGTTGCGGGTCAACCGCGATCAGCCAAAGCTCGTCGTGAATGCGATCGGCTCGGCGGTGGCGCAGAACCGTGGCCTCGGCCCCTACCTGCCGCGATTGGCGAAACATCTCCTCGGCGAGGAACTGTCGCTCGGCGATGCGCCGCGCTGGTGGCTCGGCGATCCCGCCGCGCGCCGCCACGTGCTCGATAACCTCGATGGCGTCGTCATCCGATCGGCACAGGAAGGTACGGGACGCCCGGGACAGGCCGCGCTCGGCCAGGCGCCCGGCGAGATTTCGGCGGCCGAACGCGCTCGGCTCAAGGCCGAGATCGGCCTTCACGGCGCACGCCTCGTGGCGGAGGAGAAGATCGGCTTCAGCACGGCGCCGTCGTTCGGGGCCGAGGGCCTCGAAGCGCGTCCGTTCGCGGTTCGCTTGTACGTTGCGCACACCATGAACGGCTTCGAGGCGATGCCGGGCGGGCTCGCCATGTCCGTCGATCCCGTGCGCGCAGTGGCGCTCAGCGCCTCCGACGGCCACACCCGCGACGTGTGGGTGCTGTCGGATACGCAGCAGGCGCCGCACGTCAGCCTGTGGCGCCCGAAACTCGAGAGCGCGCGCATCGAGCGGCCACAGCGGGTAGTGCAAAGCCGCGTCGCCGACGACCTCTACTGGCTCGGACGCTACAGCGAGCGCGCCGACTGGACGATGCGGATGCTGCGCGGCGCGTTGCGACGGATTGCGGAGGATGGCGGGCCGGCGGATGGCCTGGATGCAGCGCGGCGCTGCCTCGCGATGCGGCTGACCGATCCGGATGCCAGCTCGATCGGTGCGAGGAGCGTCAACCCGGGCGCCGACATCGAGAGCCTGTGCGCAAGTCTCGCCTCGCACGCCGCGAGCTCTCGGACTTTGGAGCGGACGCTCGAAGGCCTGTATCAGGTGTCTTATCTCGTCCGCGATCGTCTCTCGCACGAGGCATGGCAGACGCTGAGCCGCTTCCGTCCCGGCGATCCGTGGATGACGCAGCTCGCCTCGGCAGCGCCGGGTACGTTGCTTGATCTGCTCGACGAGGGACTGGCCGCGCTGTCATCGTTCAATGGCCTGACGCACGAGAATATGACGCGCAATTATGGCTGGTCGTTCCTCGACATGGGCCGACGGCTCGAGCGCGCCTACAACCTCAGCGAAGCGATCTTGACGCTCTTCATCCCGGCGCCCGATCCCGAGGCCGAGACGAGCGCGCTGATGCTGCTGCTGGAACTCGCCGACAGCTTCATCACCTATCGCTCGCGCTACCGCCTCGACCCGATGCTGGCGCTGGTCCTCGACCTGCTGCTGCTCGACGAAGCCAACCCGCGCTCGCTCAGCTACCAGCTCGCCGCCATCTCGAAGCATCTCGAGACCTTGCCCGATGCGCGCCAAGGTGTCAGTCTCGCCGAGGATCGGCGCCTCATCCTGTCGCTGCTGACGTCCATCCGCCTGGCGGATGTCGCGGCAATCGCGGAAGAAGCGGATCGCGCCACGCTCGAGCGGCTGATGCGGGAGGAACTCAACGTCCTGCCGGAGCTGTCCAACGTCGTTGCGCGCCGCTACTTCAACCTGACCGAGGAGACGCCGCATCGCGTGTTGACGCGCAGCGAGCCACGGCAATGATTTTCGAGGTCAGTCACCGGACGCACTACCGCTACTCGACGCCGGTCGCTCAATCCCAGCATCTCGTGCACATGACGCCGCGCGCCGTCGCGCA
>LNEA01000217.1 GCA_001464855.1 Rhizobiales bacterium Ga0077530 | reverse complement strand
CGGCCGGTGCTCGAAGGCGTCATGGATATGACGCGACGCATCTTTGCCGATTTCCGTTTCGATCCTGGCGCCACGGATATTTCGACGCCGGTCGAGAAGGTGTTCGAGCAGCGGCGCGGCGTGTGCCAGGACTTCGCGCATCTGGCGCTCGCCGGACTGCGGGCGCTGCGCGTGCCGTCGCGCTATGTCAGCGGCTACATTCTCACGCGTCCGGCACCAGGGCAGATCAAGCTTGCCGGTGCCGACGCATCGCACGCGTGGATTTCGGTGTGGTCACCCGAGACCGGCTGGCGCGATTTCGATCCGACCAACGGCATCGCGGTCAGCGAAGAGCACATCACCATCGCCTACGGCCGCGACTACAACGACGTGAGCCCGATCAGCGGTGTGCTGCTCGGCGGTGGCGCGCATGCCGTGTCGGTCGGCGTCGATGTCGTGAACCTCGACACCGCGCCGACGGTGCATTGAGTGGCGATCGTGCGCGCAAAATTGTCACCTACTTCAGCACCGCGATCTGCTTCTTCTTGATCAGATCGAAGTCGATCTCGGCGCCGATGCCCGGTGTCTCCGGGCAGTGTGCCATACCGTTCTTGTCGATCTTGATGTCGTTGAGCACGCCGTACTTGTGGGCGCCGTCCGGCAGCAACACCTCGAAGAACGTCGTGTTCCGCAACGAGCAGGCGAAGTGAAGCTGCGCCATGTTGTTGTGCGAGTTGCCGCCGTGGTGAACCTCGTAGTTCATGTGGAACGCTTCGGCGAGATGGGCGGTCTTGATCAGGGTCGAGATACCGCCTTTGATCGGAATGTCGCCGCGCAGGTAGTCCGTGGCGCGCTCGGTCAGCCACACCGCGTAGGTGCCGATGTCGCCGGCCGGGTACTCGGTCGCGAGAATGGGGATCGACAGCTTCTGGCGCAGCTTGACGTAGGAGTAGATGTCCTCCTCGTTGAGCGGATCCTCGAACCACAGATAGCCCATCTCCTCGATCGCGCGGCCGACCCTGAGCGCGTCCGAGTATTTGTAGCTCCACGTCGAGTCGAGCATGAGCGTGTAGTCGTCACCGACGGATTTGCGCACGGCCTCGCATGCTTTGATATCTTCGGCGGGATCCTGCGGCGGGTGGATCTTGTAGGCTTTCCAGCCATTCGCTTTGAATTCGGCGGCTTCGCCGGCGTAGGCCTGCCGGCCGTCGAGGATCTGGCTCGAGGCGTAGGCGCCGATCGACGAGCGACCGGCGCCGAGGAATTTGTA
>LNEA01000216.1 GCA_001464855.1 Rhizobiales bacterium Ga0077530 | reverse complement strand
CTGGTCAAGCCGACGGGCTTCCGCGAGTACGACGCGCGCTGGCTGTTCCCGGAGGAAATCAACCTGATGGGACTGAACGCCATCGGGATGGGCGTCGCAGAGCTTTTCCGCCGCCGCAAGGTGCCGCTTCGGTTGGTCGTGGGGCACGATTACCGTTCGTATTCCGCATCTGTGAAGCAGGCGCTGGTCACCGGGCTACTTGCCGGCGGCGCCGAGGTGCACGACATCGGCTTGGCGCTGTCGCCGATGGCCTACTTCGCCCAGTTCGAGTTGGATGTGCCGGGCGTCGCAATGGTCACCGCGAGCCACAACGATAACGGCTGGACCGGCATCAAGATGGGCCTCGCGCGGCCGCTGACGTTTGGGCCAGATGACATGAGCGAGTTGAAGGAGATCGTGCTCTCCGGCAGCTATGCGGCGCCGGGCGGCGGCCGCTACGTTTTCGTTGCCGATCTCGGCGAGCGGTACATTCGGTCGCTATCCAATCGTCCGAAGCTCAAGCGGCGTCTGAAGGTGGTATGCGCATGTGGCAACGGCACCGCCGGCGCGTTCGCGCCCCAGGTGCTCGAAGCCATCGGCTGCGAAGTCGTACCGCTCGACTGCACGCTCGACTACACCTTCCCGCGCTACAATCCCAATCCCGAGGACCTCGAAATGCTGCACGCCATGAGCGCGGCGGTCCTCGAACACAAGGCCGACGTCGGCCTCGGTTTTGACGGAGACGGCGACCGCTGCGGCGTCGTCGACAACGAAGGCCATGAGATTTTTGCAGACAAGGTCGGCGTTATGCTGGCCCGCGATCTTTCGGCGCTGTACCCGAATGCGGTGTTTGTCGCCGACGTGAAATCGACCGGACTGTTCATGACCGATCCCGTCCTTGCCAAAAACGGCGCCCGCGCGCTCTATTGGAAGACCGGCCATTCCTACATGAAGCGCTATACCCACGAGCAGAAGGCACTGGTCGGCTTCGAGAAGTCGGGCCACTTCTTCTTCCAGCCGCCGCTCGGCCGCGGCTATGACGACGGCTTGGTGGCCGCGCTGGCGGTATGCGACATGCTCGATCGCAGCCCGGCGAAATCGATGGCCGATCTTCAGCGCGACCTGCCGCAGACGTGGCAGTCGCCGACGATGTCGCCGCACTGCGCGGACGAGAAGAAGTACGGCATCGTCGAAGAAATCGTGAAGGCGTATCAAGGCGCGGCGGCGCGAGGCGAGAAGATTGCAGGGCAGTCCATCCGCGACCTCATCACGGTCAACGGCGTGCGCGTCGTGCTGGAGGATGGGACCTGGGGCCTGGTGCGCGCATCGTCGAACAAGCCGGAACTCGTCGTGGTCGTCGAAAGCCCCACATCCGAAGCGGCTCAGCGCGCGATTTTTGCCGACATCGATGCCCGCCTCAGCGCTTTCCCGGAGGTCGGCGCGTATAATCAGAAAATGTGAGGATTGCGATGCCGGCGCGCGGGTTCCGCAGCTATGCACCCATTTTGGGCTGGCAAGACAAATGTTCGTGCAGTCGGCGGCAGCGACCGCCGCTCGACCATGAGCGCATTGACGGACAGCGGTAATAGTGTAGCAAAAAAGTATGGAACGCACCGCCGCGCGCCCAAGCCTGACGACCTTGCCGAACGTCCTGACCTACGGGCGTATCGCCGCTATTCCGCTGATGGCCGCGTGCTTCCTTCTGGTCAAGACGGATACGGGTCGATGGTCGGCGCTCGCCGTGTTCGCGCTTGCCTGCTTCACCGACTGGCTGGACGGTTATCTCGCCCGCGTCCTCTCGCAGCAATCAACGCTCGGGCGGATGCTCGATCCGATCGCCGACAAGCTGCTGGTCGGGACCGCGCTCCTGCTGCTCGTCAATGACGGCACGATCGACTTCATCACGATCTGGGCTGCGATCATCATCCTGTGCCGCGAGATCCTGGTCTCAGGGCTGCGTGAGTATCTCGCCGAATTGAATGTGAAGGTCCACGTGACCCGGCTCGCCAAGTGGAAGACCACTCTGCAGATGGCGGCGCTCGGCGTCCTGATCGCAGGGCCGGCCGGCGACAAGTTCTTTCCTGCCGTCACGTTGACGGGCACGATGCTGCTGTGGGGCGCGGCCCTGTTGACGCTGTGGACCGGCTACGACTACCTCAAGGCGGCGGTGCGCCACGCCATCGATAATTAGTCATTCCCTCTCCCCGCGAGCGGGGAGAGGGTTAGGGTGAGGGGCGGCAACAAGCGCATCGTCTGCGGCCGCCCCTCACCCCGACCCTCTCCCCATTGAAGGAATGGGGAGAGGGGGAAGAGGCAGTTCAATGACCATCACGCTGCGCTACTTCGCGTGGATTCGCGAGCGGATAGGCCGATCCGAGGAAACGCTCGACGTGCCGGCGGAAGTCGCGACGGTCGCCGATCTGGTCGGCTGGCTCACGGCCAAGGGCCCTGAATATGCGGCCGCATTCGAGCGCGCTCACGTGATCCGCGCCGCCATCGACCACACCCACGTTCAGCGCGACGCGCGTCTCGCCGGCGCCCGCGAGGTCGCCTTCTTCCCACCGGTCACGGGGGGCTGAAATCGTGAGCGTTCGCGTCCAGAGCGAGGATTTCGATATCGGCCGCGAGATCGCCGCGGTCATGACCGGTAATACGGACATTGGCGCCGTCGTCACATTCACGGGCGTCGTGCGCGGCGCTGCCGGCGACGCGGCGATCACCTCGATGACGCTCGAACACTACCCCGGGATGACCGAGTCCGAACTCGAACAGGTCGAAGCCGAGGCGCACAAGCGCTGGCCGCTCCACGCGACGCGCATCGTCCATCGCGTCGGGATGCTCATGCCAGGCGACAATATCGTGCTGGTCGTCGCAGCCTCCGCGCATCGTCACGCAGCGTTCGAGGCGGCCGCGTTTCTGATGGATTATCTCAAGACCCGCGCGCCCTTCTGGAAGAAGGAAACCGACCTCTCGGGCACCGGCCATTGGGTCGACGCGCGGGAGAGCGACGACGAAGCGCTGGAGAAGTGGAAGAAGTAGCGTTCTCTTTTTCTGCGGTCGGCTTTTTCTTGCCGCGGTCCGCAACGCCTTCGGCTACTGCGGCCGCGGATCTGCCTCGCCAGTTGGCGATTCTACCGGGCGCTCTTCGAGCGCTACCAATTTGCTTATCTCAGTACATCGTGGCGGCCGAAGGCCGCGCCGCCTGAACTCCGACCGGCGTGGGCACGACCCGCGGCGCCGGTAGGCGAAGCCGTCGGCGACCGCGGCAAAAAGCGGCGGCCACAAAAGATTAACGGAGCGTCGGCCGACGCGAGATCGGTGGCCAACGCTCCGTGGTAGAAATGGCGCCCGGATACGCACAACCAGAAACCGGCGCTGACGGTTTTTTACCATGCCAGATGTTACGAATGTGCAAAGGCGCGAAACATGGTGAACGCGCCCCAATCGACCTCCGTCGACCACCCTTCAAGCGCCGAGCCGACCGTCCACCCAGCGCGTCAGAAACTGGTCGAGCCAAGCGTGAACGCGGGGCCCATGCATCAGGTGATCCGCGATGTGCTCGGCGCGAGGGCGCGCGCCGCGCATGAGGAGGCGTGTGGGGTTGCCCCCGGTCCAGCGATTGATCTGGACGTGCATGATCTCTGGGTGGAACTGCACACCGACCGCGGCCGGCCCGTAGAGAAACGCCTGATTGGGGAATGCACCCTCGGCGGACGCGAGTAGATCTGCGCCGTGCGGGATCTCGAAGCCCTCGCGGTGCCACTGATACAAGTGCGCGGGGAGCGCGCCAAGCACCCGGCCCTGATCGACCTGCTGGACGCGATGGTAGCCGACTTCGACGCATCCGTTGCGGCAGCAGTCGACTTCGGCGCCGAGGTGCTTCGCCAGCATCTGGGCTCCGAGGCAAACACCGAGGAAGGGCTTGCGCTCCTTCAGCGCCACCCCGATCCACTCGGTTTCCTGCTTGATATAGTCGAGATTGTCGTTGGCGCTCTGGGGGCCACCGAAGATCACGGCGCCGCAATGGTGCTCGAGCGTCTCGGGCAGCGGCTCGCCGGCGAAATGGCGGCGTATGTCGAGCGCGTGACCATTGCGCTCGAACCACTGGCCGATATGGCCCGGATTTGAGCGGACCTGATGCAGCACCAGCAGAACGGGCTTTCCGGAGGGATCACCGCCTGACGCCACCCGATCCAGTCGGTCGGCGGCGGTCGTCGATGTCGGTTCAGCGTCCAGCATCATCTCTCTACCGGTTGCGAGGATAGAACAGCCATCCTTGGATCGGCTCGGTCAGGCGGTGCGGCATCAAACGCAAAAATAATGCGAGAACATTGTTTATGAAACCCGGCACAACGACGCGAGCGCCCAAATTGTGAGCTGTCACTGCCCAACGTGCGACGGTTTCAGGAGAAATTGCGGGCACGGCCCACCGGTAGATGTCCCGATCGGCCCCCATCTTCGCGTGGAATCCGGTCGAAACCGGCCCCGGCGCGACTGCTGTGATTCGCACGCCGTGGGGTGCCATCTCGTGTGCAACGGCCTCCGACAGCGACAGGATGTAGGCGCGACTGGCGTAATACGGCGCCTGGTACGGTCCGGGCGCAAAGCCGCCGAGCGACGCGAGATTGATGACGCCCCCGCGCCTCCGCGCCCGCATACCCGGCAGCACGTGATGCATGAGCCGGGTCGGCGCCACCATATTGACCGCCAGCAGTTGGTCGACGTCAGCCCCGGGCAGGCCCGCAAAGTGCCCGGAGACGCCGATGCCGGCATTGTTGACCAGCAGATCGCAATATCCGCCCGCCGCGGCAAGGGCAGCGTCGATGGCGGCCGGTGCTTCCGGTGCCGCCACGTCCAGAGAGAGCGTCGCGACATGGACGGGATGCGCGGCCCGAAGCTCGTCAGCCAACCGCGACAACGGCTCGGGACGGCGCGCGATCAGCAGCAGATCGCGCTTCGGATGCGCCGGTGATCACGACCATGGGACGCGCCAGCGGCGCTGCACCGTCCGGCTGAACGCTCAGGACAACCTCTCGATGGCCACCGCGGTCGCCTCGCCGCCGCCGATGCACAGCGACGCGATGCCCTTGGTCTCGCCACGCTTCGCCATCGCGTTGATCAGCGTCACGATGATGCGCGTGCCCGATGCGCCGACCGGATGGCCGAGCGCGCAGGCACCGCCGTGGATGTTGACCTTGTCGTGCGGCAGGTCGAGGTCGCGCATGGCGGCCATGGTGACGACAGCGAACGCTTCGTTGATCTCGTAGAGGCCGACGTCGCTGGCGCGCCAGCCGGTCGCATCGAGCACCTTCTTGATCGCGCCGATCGGCGCTGTGGTGAACCACGCGGGGGCCTGGGCATGGCTCGACTGCGCAACGATGCGCGCGAGCGGCTGGAGATTGCGTCGTTTGGCCTCGCTCGCCCGCATCATCATGAGCGCCGCGCCGCCGTCCGAGATCGAGCTCGAATTGGCGGGCGTCACGGTGCCGCCCTCGCGGAACGCGGGTTTCAGCGTCGGGATCTTGGCGGGATCGGCGGTAAATGGCTGCTCGTCGCGCGCCACCTCGGTGACGCCCTTGCGCGACTTGACCGAGACGGCCGCGATCTCATTGGCGAACGAGCCATCCTCGTTGGCTGTCTTGGCGCGGCGCAGGCTCTCGATCGCGTAGGCGTCCTGCTGCTCGCGCGTGAACTGGTAATGCGTCGCCGTGTCCTCGGCATA
>LNEA01000215.1 GCA_001464855.1 Rhizobiales bacterium Ga0077530 | reverse complement strand
GCCGTGATCGTACCCGCTGCGCAGGCGGCAGATCTCGGCGGGCGCGGCAAGTCTTACAAGGACGATGCGGACTACGGTCCGCCGCGTTACCTCTGGACCGGCCTCTACACCGGTTTGCACGCGGGTTATGGGTGGGGGCAAACGGATTTTACCGATACTGTCGGCCTGAGCAGTGGCCGTTTTGATACCGACGGATTCCTGGGCGGCGCAACGCTTGGCTACAATTTCCAGTCCGGCCAGATCGTATGGGGATTGGAGACCGACATCTCCTATAGCGATGTCACCGGCACTACCGGGGCTGGCGCCTGCGCGCCTGGAACTTGCAACACCTCTATGGACTGGCTCTGGACACTGCGAGGACGCGTTGGCCTCGATATCAATGGCTGGATGCCTTACATCACTGGTGGTCTTGCGGTTGCTGACGCGTCGGCGAACGTTTCCGGGCTGGTGTCGAACAGCGAAACCCTCACCGGTTGGACGGTCGGCGGCGGCCTTGAGGTGAAGCTCGATCGCAACTGGAGCTTCAAGACCGAGTACCTCTATGTGGACCTCGGGCATATAACCTTGCCGGACGCCCAGCCGATCCGGGCAGATTTCGATGAACTCCACATCGTCCGCGCGGGCATCAACTACAAGTTCTGACGCTCACGCACCGCAGCCCCGAAAAATGGAAACCCGCCGGTTCGCCCGGCGGGTTTTTTTCTTTGGCGTAGTGGGTTTCATGCCGACAGGTGCTTGACCCGAGGCAACACCTCTTTGGCTAGCAGTTCCAGCGATCGAAGCCATTCCTTGGGATGATCGATGTAGTCGAAGCCGAACACGAGCAAATTGCCGAAGCCGCCGACCTCCTTGTGGATCTTCTCGATTTTCTCAGCGACGGTCGCCGGTGAGCCGATGATCCAGTTGTGCTTCGCGCAATATTCAGGTGTGACGTCGCTGTCCGCGATGTTCTGGTCGTGCTTGAGAAACGGCAGGAACTCGAAGTTCGCGAGCAGTGGCAGGAAGTACTCGCGCATCATCCGGCCCATGTGCAATCCGACCGACAGACGCTCGGCTTCCGCATCGGTGTCGGCGACAAACACTTCACGCACCAATCGCCAGTCTTTGCGGCTGGGTTTGCGTCCCGTCCGCTCGGCGCCGATCTCGACAGACTCCCAGTGACTCGAGACGTACGCGGGGTTGAGGTTGAGGCTCATCGGGATGTAGCCGCGCTCGCCTGCGAGCTTGAGTGTGTCCGATCCCTTGGAAAGTCCCGCGACGCCGATCGGCGGGAACGGCTGCTGCAGCGGTTTGATGTGCGGCTTCAGGAACCCGTACATCAACTCCGGATTTTTCACCGTCCAGTACTTGCCGACGTATTCGAACGGCTCGTTCGTCGACCACATTTTGAGGATGATATCCAGCGCTTCCCGGGTCATTTCGCGATTGGCACCGGTCGATCCATCGACGTTGAACATCTCCCAATCGCTCGGCAGGCCTGACGCCGCCACGCCGAAGTTGAGACGCCCACCGGAAATGTGATCGAGCATGGCGACCCGGTTCGCGAGTTCGGCCGGGTGATGATACGGCAACAGGAATCCGCCCGGTCCGAGGCGGATGTTCTTGGTCTGCATCAGCGCCTGAGCGACGACGAGGTCGGGGGAGGGATGCGGCTCCCAGGGCGCGGTATGATGCTCGCCGATCCAAGCCTCCTTGTAGCCGAGCTCATCGAGCCAGCGGATGACCTGAAGCTCCCATTCGTGGCCGTCTTTCAACGAACGCTCCGGTGGATGGGACGGCATGGTGAAATAGCCGAGTTCCATGTGTTTCCTCCTTCAGATTGGGTGACCGCTCCGACATCGAGCGATCGCACCCGCGGCAGCGTGGTTGGTCCACGTTCTGTCCGAATGCCGTCATGCGGCACTGATCAGTCTGCATCACTTTCGGGCGAAAACACCACCACGGACCCGCCGCCATGCTCTTGCGGCATCGGAAGTATGCAGAAGAGGGCGGCATCCGACGCGATGACAGGGCTGGCGTGAATTCCTTGGTGCTGTCGCTCGATGCCCGCGATCGGGTATCGTTGGGCCGAATGACCAACTCAGGGAAGGCACACGATGTTCGTCGACGAGCGCATCTACACACTTCACGCTGGCCAAGTCCCGGTGTTCCTGAAGCTCTACGAGGAGGAGGGCATGGAGTGCCAGGTGCGCATCCTCGGCAACATGGTCGGATACTATTTCACGGACTTCGGCCCACTCAATCAGATCGTCCACATGTGGGGCTACGAAAGTCTCGACGACCGATTTGAGCGCCGCAAGCGTCTGCTCGCTTCGCCGGAGTGGCAGTCCTACGCCAAGAAAATGCGCCCGCTGGTCGCCAACGTCGAAAATAAGCTCCTCGTCCCGGCGCCGTTCTTCAAGGTGCCGAAGCCAGCACCCACCGCGAAGGCTTAGAGCGCATTTCGGTTCGCGCTCGCCATCTACTCATACCGGCTGTGCCGACCGCTTTCTCTTGCGCGGCGCCGCCCACTTGCGAAAGGCGGCGCGGGTCTCATCGTCCATCGGGAAGAAACTCTCGATGCGCAATTCCTGCAGCGTGATGTCTTGCGGCGTGCCGAGCGTTGCGATCGTCGTGAACAGTTTGAGTTTCGTGCGACCCTTCTGGAAGTGCATGGGCAGGACGGGCGTCCCGGCAGCTTGACTCGGCGCCTGCGAAATCGTGGCCCGGACATCCTTGTAGCGCAGCAGGCGGTCGAGCAGGGCCGCCGTCTCCGCAGACCCATCAGCCGTAGCGTCCGCCTCGACGCTGCGCACGAAGTAACGCACGACATCCGACCAGTTCGCCAAGTGC
This sequence comes from Rhizobiales bacterium Ga0077530, assembly GCA_001464855.1. Classification (GTDB taxonomy): domain Bacteria; phylum Pseudomonadota; class Alphaproteobacteria; order Rhizobiales; family Hyphomicrobiaceae. Next base: position 4,118 of record LNEA01000215.1, on the reverse strand, counting down.
GGCCTCAGGACATCGGGCGCCACGAGCGCGTCCGCGAGATTGATCGCCGTGCCGGGTTTCACCGGGCCAACCAGAAACTCGACCATCGCGACCGCGCCCTTGTTCGCCTGGATCAGATTCCACCGCCGGTCGACGACGACGGCTGGGAAGGGCTCTTGCTGCGCCAGCATGTAGCCGAGGGCGTCACGGACTGGGGCCAGTGCTTGCGCATCGAGATCGCTTTCCGTCCAGACCGGCGCATATCCGGCAGCGAGCAGCAGCTCGTTCGATTGTCTCAGGGACGCATCGAGCGCCGCCGACAGGCGGAGCACCATGTCGCGGCTCGGCTTCGTTCGGCCGAGTTCCAGGAAGCTGACGTGGCGCTGCGAGCACGCGGCGGCCATCGCGAGCTGGAGCTGCGAAATCCCGCGCCGCTTTCGCCAGTAGCTGAGCCGTGAGGGAAACGTGGCGGTGGTGGACATGACTACCTGCCAGGTAGTTGATCGAACGCAGTGACGACCGGATAGTGCGTTGGACGGCTGAATGCCGCAACGGCGGAAACGCGGCGCTCTCAGGTGCCTGTGAGGAGACGACGATGAAGATCGCATTCGCCGGCTCGTTTGCGGTCCGGCTGGCGGATCCGGTACGGGCGCGGCTTTCCGTTCCCTGCGAAGTGATTGCGGATGGCGATGAAGCGCGCATCCTTCCGCGATTGGATGACGCGGACGCACTGGTCTCGATGGGTTTCACGCGGGAGATGGCGGCCGCCGGCCCTCGATTGCGGCTGATCCAGGTGCCGGGCGCGGGGCTCGACCGTATCGATCGGGATGCGCTGCGCCCGGGAATGCATCTCGCCAACGCCTATGGTCACGAGGCCGGCATCGCGGAGTACGTGATCGGGGCGATGATCGCGCTCATGCGCACTTTCGGCCGTCTCGATGCCAGCCTCCGTCAGGGCCGATGGGAGAGCCAATGGGCGGTTGGGGTGCCCGCGCCGCCCCTGTGGCCGGAGCTTGCCGGCAAGACGTTGGGCATCCTCGGCTTTGGTCATATCGGCGAAGCGCTCGCCCGCCGCGCGAAAGCCTTCGACATGACCGTATGTGCGATCCGCAGGACGGCACAGCCGATAGCGCCCGACGGGGTTGCCTTCATCGGCGGTCCCGAGCGGTTGGACGACGTGCTTCGCCAGGCCGATTTTCTCGCCATCACGCTGTCGCTGTCGCCTGAAACACGCGGACTGCTCGATGCGCGCCGGCTGGGCCTGATGAAGCCCGGCGCCTGCCTGATCAATGTTGCGCGCGCCGAAATCGTCGACGAGGCGGCGCTCTATCGCGCGCTCGCAAGCGGCAGCATCGCCGGGGCGGCCCTCGATGTGTGGTATCGCTATCCGACAGTGGTCGGTTCAGCGCTCCCGTCGACGCAGCCCTTCCACGAGCTTGGCAACGTGCTGATGACGCCGCACGTCTCCGGCTGGACCGACGGCATGATCGAGGCGCGGGCGACGCTGATTGCCGACAACATCCAGCGGTCCGCGCGTGGCGAGCCGCCACTCAATGCGGTCGACTGGGATCGCTGAGGAAACCCGATGCATCATGCTCCGCGCCATTGGTCGTCGCGCCTGCCGTTCTACTACGGTTGGTTGATCATCGGCATCGCGTTTATCACGATCGCGATCGGCGTCAGCGCGCGGACGGCGTTTTCGCTGCTCATGCCGCCGCTGATTGACGAGTTCGGTTGGGATCGCGGGCTGGCCGCCGGTGCGTTTTCTTTCGGATTTCTCACTTCGGCGGTCTTCAGCCCCGTCATCGGACGCGTGATGGATACGCGTGGTCCCCGCGTCGTGATCCTGACGGGAATAGCACTGCTGTCGGCAGGACTATTGATGGCGCCTTTCATCGAACGGCCGTGGCACTTCTATGCGACGCTTGGTCTGCTGGTCGGCGGCGGCTCCAACTTGATGACCTATTCGGTGCACTCGCAGTTTCTGCCAAACTGGTTCGTGGCGCGCCGTGCGCTGGCGATCAGCATCGCGTTCGCGGGCGCTGGCGTGGGCGGCATCGTCCTGTTGCCCTGGCTGCAGTCGATCATCGCCAACGATGGCTGGCGCGCGTCCTGCGTTGCCATCGGGCTGCTTGTGCTGCTGATCGTCGCGCCGCTCAATCTGTTGGTGCGCAAACGACCGGAGGACATCGGCTTGCTGCCGGATGGCGCGTCGCGACCGGACGCATCCGCGCCCAAGCGGCCGTCGAACATCGTCGATCCGGCGTGGGTCGCGACGGAGTGGACGCTCTCGCGCACCATGCGTAGTTCACGCTTCTGGTGGATCTGCGTCGGCTACTTCTGTGCGCTCGCGGCGTGGTATGCGGTCCAGGTGCATCAGACGAAATATCTGACAGAAATCGGGTTCACGCCGATCGTTGCAGCTTGGGCGCTGGGCGTCGTCAGCGTGGTCGCCATCCCCGGCCAGATCAGTCTCGGCGCGCTGTCCGACCGGATTGGCCGCGAGTGGGTGTGGACGGCGGGATGCGCTGGCTTCGTCATCTGCTACGCGGCACTGCTCGGGCTCGAATATGCACCCTCGACCGCGTTGCTGTATCTGATGGTGATCAGTCAGGGCTTTCTTGGCTACGCTCTGACATCGGTTATGGGCGCCATCGTTGCTGAAATATACGAGGGGCCGCATTTCGGCGCGATCTTCGGCACCGTCATGGTTGCTGCGATGGCCGGCGGCGCGGCGGGGCCGTGGGCTGCGGGGCTGATCCACGATGCGACGGGCAGCTACCGCTGGGCTTTCATCCTCTCGATTGCCTGCAGCGTCGTCTCCGCGGCGTCGATCTGGTTTGCCGCCCCAGGGAAGGTGCGTGCCGTCGCTGGCCGCATTCCGCGTCACTGACTTTGGTGCTGTCTGATGGGTTGAGGAGAGTTATTGCCCCAGGGCGTACATCTGGGCTGCGACATAGAGAATGGCGATATGGGCGCCGATGAATAGTGCGGTGGGTGCAATGAACTCACGCATAGTCTTCCCCTGATAGCGAAGTGGTTGGCTCTGAGACTGTGGCTAAAACGAGATGGGGGCCCGAAGGTTCCCCTAGCCGATCAAACTCCGATGCCGAGGCAACCCGGCGCACCAATGTCCCAGTCACATCCCCTTCGTCGCGGCGGCGCGCGAAAAGGTTCACACGAACCCGAGCGCGCGCGCAGTCCGAGCACGCCGTGCTCTCGGTGGGTGCCGTGGATTCTAAATATATGTGTAAAAACGGTGGCTTGCGCGTTTTGGCTGGGGGACTAGGATTCGAACCTAGACAGGCAGAGTCAGAGTCTGCAGTCCTACCATTAGACGATCCCCCAACAGGCGCGTCCGCCCGGCGCTGCCGGGAGGCCTCTCTTATCAAGCGTCGCCCCGGGGTGCAACCCTGTCACCCGCGGCCTGTCTCCGGCCGCTCGGCTTGCCGGATGAGCGTGAGGATGACCCAGCCGTTCAGGCGATCGACCTGGATGCGCGCGAAACCCGACGCGCGATAGGCCGCAAGCACCGCCGCGCCCTGTGACTGGAGAATGCCCGAAAGCACGATGATGCCGCGCGGCGGAACGACCCTCGCGAGCCGCGGTGCGAGGCCAATGAGCGGATCGGCCAATATGTTGGCGATCAGGAGATCATAGGGCGCGCGCCGACGCAGGAGCGGGTGCGCGAGGCCGAGTGATGTCACCACCTGGATCCGACCGGACAGCGCATTCTTGCGCACATTCTCCGAGGCGACACGCACGGCTTCCGGATCGAAATCGCTAGCTGTAACGACTGCGTCGGGAAGCACGCGCGCGGCCGCGATCGCGAGAACGCCCGAACCGCAGCCAAGGTCGAGAATGCGCCTGAACCGGCGCTGTCGCGTCAGGCGGTCAATCGCGTGCAGGCAACCGAGTGTCGTCGCGTGATGCGCCGTGCCGAACGCCTCGCCGGCGTCGATCTCGATGGCGTTTCGTCTCAGCCGGCCGATGGCGCGGTCGTGGCTGCCGTGGACCAGGAACCGGCCCGCCGCGACCGGCGGGAGTCCCGCCTGGCTCACTGCGACCCAGTTCTCGTCTGGCACATCTTCGAGCGTCAGCGCGCGGCTGCTGCCCGTCAACGCACCCTCGATGACCTC
>LNEA01000214.1 GCA_001464855.1 Rhizobiales bacterium Ga0077530 | reverse complement strand
CCAGGAAAGGCACATTCTCGATCAGCCACTGGCCCATCCACGTAATGGACCCGGTGAGGAACATGATGCCGGTGATGATGAGGAACACGCCCATCACCTTCTCGACCGTGCCAAGATGACGACGGAAGCGCTGCATGAAGCCCATGAACGGACGGATCGCAACCGCCGCCAGAATGAACGGAATGCCCAGGCCGAGCGAGTAGACGAACAGCATCCGCACGCCGACGCCGAGGCTGCCTTCACTCGCTGCCAGCGTCAGCACTGCCGCGAGGATCGGGCCGATGCACGGCGTCCATCCGAACGCGAACGCGAGGCCGATGACATAGGCGCCGAGGAAACTCGCGCCGGTCATCTCCGTATGATAGCGCTTCTCCGCGTAGAGCCACGGAATGCGCAGCAGCCCCACGAAGTGCAGCCCGAACAGGATAATCACCACGCCGGCGACCATCGAGAGTTCGTACTTGTAGGTCTGGATGAATTGGCCGAACACCGATGCGCCGGCGCCGAGGCCGAGACGCCAGCACCACGCGGCGCCAAGCGCGCCGGTCGACACCACCCTCACCCGTCATCTGCTCGATCGACATGCCGCCGAGGTAACCGAGATACGGCGGTACCAGCGGCAGCACGCACGGCGACAGGAAGCTCAGCAAGCCCGCCATCGCGACACCGAGATAGATGTAGACGTCCGCCAGCATGGCGTACTCCGTGTTGGACGCTAGGTAGACCCCCGCGTCGCGCCGACAGCAAACGATCGACTGGACTTAGTCAACCCCGGCATTCCCTGGGCAGCCATTACACCGGCTGTGACCGTGCCCGTACGCACGGATCTTGAACTTGTCGTGATGGTTTCTTTTGCTGCGGTCGCCGACGGCTCCGCCTACCGGCGCCGCGAGCTGCCTCACGGTCGCAATCTCACCTCGCGGCCTTCCGCCGCTACCGATATGCCGGACCCTAAAGCGGGCGCTGGCGGCACGACGCGACGTTGGCCGCGGCACCAAAACTACATCCCACTCCGGACAATCTTCACCGGGGCGCTGGCAACCGAGTTGATCGTCTGCCGCTTGCGCAGATGATTCCCGACGACATCCCAGATCGGCGGGCCCTCGGTCGCCTGGTTGATCGACGCCCATCCAGCGACGATATACTCGCGGGACGGCTCGATCGCGGCACCCGTCTTCATCAGCGTCATCGACGAGATGCGCCGGCCCGCGGGCGCGTCGACATCGATCGTAAAGCCCATGCCGCCGACGCGAACCATGTCGCCGCCCTGCTGGTAGTAGGGATCGGGATTGAAAAGGTTGTCGGCGACGTCCTCCAGGATTTCCTTGATGCGATCGCCGCGGAAGGGCAAGCGGTAGACATTCGGGTACGAGATGGCCGTGGCGTTATAGACCTCGTCCCAGGT
>LNEA01000213.1 GCA_001464855.1 Rhizobiales bacterium Ga0077530 | reverse complement strand
GATGGTGTTGCCCTCCGACAGGGAGCAGCAGGCGCGCCTCTATCAGACCGCGACTGAATCCATCCACCGCGCTGCGACCTTCTGCGAACGCAATGCCAAACTGTGCGAGCAGGGTGCGCAGCACTGGGCCGTCTTCCGCACGAAGCTGGAGTTCGGCGCCAAGCTGGTGTTCGATGTCGCGAGCGAGCGGTTCTTCGGCGTCCAGCCCGCCGTGCATCGGCCCGATCAGGACCAGCCACCCGCATCCGGACAACAGCCGCGCGCACTGGAACGCTCGAGCGGCCGCGTCGGCGCCTGATCGATCGCCCGCTACGCTCGACTCAGCGACCGGTCTGCGGGTTGAAGACCTCTTCCGTATTCATCTTCTTCGTCGGCACGCCAGAATCCCACCAGCCGACCGATTTCGGCAGCGGCTTCGTCAGGGCAGCGCTGACCTCGCGCGTCTTGCCCTCGGTGCAATACTCCTCGGGCTGCGCGATCTGCTTGGACACTGTCGCCCGCGTAAAGTCATAGGACTGTCCGAGCTTGGTCATCTGCTCCGGCGTGGCGCCGTTCGCCGCCTCCGCAGCGAGGAACGACTCGCGCAACCGCCCGGCGTCGAAATTGTAGCCGCACTTGCTCGCACGGGCGGAAATCGACGCCGAATGCAGCGCCCGCTCCGTGGGCTCATCGAGTTGCGGCTTCTCTGGCGTTCCCAGCAATGACGCGGTCGTCATCCCGCCGCCACCCGAGCAGCCCGAGACGACGACGGCCAGCGTCACCCCCGCGCACAAGGTCCGAAGATACTTCATGGTAGCGTTCCCCCACAGGAATCACCCTGCGCGTGTCTAGCATGTGCTCGGGTTGCAGCCAAATCGTGGCGTTGCGCGGTAGTCTGTAATGCCCACTTTTTTGGTACAATGGAACCGCAATGAATACCCTGCACTGAGACGCGGCACGCTCGTCGGCGCACCGCACAACCCAACAACGGCAATTATGGCGACATCCCTCTCGTCTGCATCGATCGACTGGATAGGTGGTCTTTTCACTTACATCGTAGTGGCCACACTAACACTCATCGCCTGGCTACGTGCCGGACGCCGTATTACGCTGTATGAGGCCTATTCACGCGGAATTCGCTCCATTCTTCGCTTCATCATTGCGCTGTTTTTGATCTGGATCGTGTTGGTCATTGTGCTCAATGCCATCGCCTATTTCAGGCACTGAACTAAGATTAAGTCTTCGGCTTGCATGAGCCAAAGGGCTCGCATCACGACGATCCAAACCGAATAAAACGACCCAGAATAAGTAGCCGCCCCCTACACCAGGAACGGATTGCTTTCCCGCTCCATCCCGAAGGTGCCCATGCCGCCATGCCCGCAGATGAAGGCGATATCGTCGCCGAGCGGAAAAAGCTTGGTCTTGATCGCGCGGATGAGCGCGTCATGGTCGCCATAGGGGAAATCGGTGCGCCCGATCGAGCCGCGAAAGATCACGTCCCCCACCAGCGCGAACTGCTGCACCCGGCTGACGTAGACGAGGGAGCCCGGCGAGTGGCCGGGACAGTGGAAAATCTCGAAATCATGCCCGCCGATGGTCAGCGTCTGCCCTTCCTCCATCCAACGGTCGGAGGTGGCGTTGCGCAACCCTTCGAGGCCATACGTGGCAGCCTGTTTTTCGACGCCGTCCATCAGGAACTTGTCGGCGATGTGCGGCCCCTCGATCTCGACCCCGAGCTTCGCCTTGAGTTCGGCGGCGCCGCCGACATGATCGAGGTGCCCATGCGTCAGCACGATCTTCTCGACCGTCAGCCCCACCTGCGCGATCGCCGCCTCGATGCGCGCGACGTCACCGCCCGGATCGACCACGGCCCCGCGTTTCGTCGCCTCATCCCAGATCAACGAGCAATTCTGCTCGAACGGCGTCACTGACACGACAGCGGCTTTGAGACGGATATCGGGGATCGGGGTGCTCATGCAGGATCCTTGGAGGGTATGATCTCCGACCCTGCATAGCCCAAACTGCCGCCGGTGTCAGGCCCGCCGGCCGCAGGTCGATACGCCGAGCACCGTATAGAGCGGGCACCAGCCGAGAAGCGACGTCCCCAGCGGAATGAGACCGATCCAGCCCCACGCATTGGCGGCATAGCCCGGCACGAACCCAAGCGCCCACGCGATCAGCGCCAAACCGACCAGGATGCGCACGCCGCGATCTAGAGAACCCATATTCGTCGTCATCGCTCACCTCGCCACGTTCCGAACTTCGAGTGCGATCGACGCATTCGAAGATCACGATACGTTAATGCAGGTGAGCGCTGTGCGTTGCGGCGGTTCCGTAACGAAGTGTCGCAAAATGTCGCCGAGCGCCGGGCGCCCGGCAATCCGCTGTCTAAAGCATCCCGAGCGGTGTGGCGCGCTTCGGCGGCGCAAACGCGGCGTCGAGGTCGGCAAGATCAGCCGCCGTCAGCGTCAAGTCTGCCGCCACAAGATTCTCGCGGACGTGCTCGGGCCGTGACGACTTGGGTATCGCGACGACGTGCGGATGGCGCATCGTCCACGCCAGCGCGATCGCCGCCACCGACACACCATGACGCTCCGCGACCTTGGCCAGCGCCTTGTCGCGCAGGATGCGGCCCTGGCCGAGCGGCGAATACGCCATCACCGCCACCTTGCGCTTGGCGCAATCCCCCAGCAGGTCCCACTCGATGCCGCGCGACCCCAGATGATAGAGCACTTGGTTCGCCACGCAGTTGCGACCCGAGGGAACACCAGCCAACTCCGCCATGTCATCGATGTCGAGGTTCGACACGCCCCACGCGCGGATCTTGCCGTCGGCTTTCAAACGCTCGAAGGCGGCGACCGTATCGGCGAGCGGATGCGACCCGCGCCAGTGTAGCAGGTAGAGGTCTATGTGGTCGGTCTTGAGCCGCTTGAGGCTGCGTTCGCAGGCCGCGATCGCACCCGTTCGCGACGCATTGTGCGGATAGACTTTCGAGACGATGAACGCCCCGTCGCGGCGCCCCTTCACGGCCTCGGCGACGACTTCCTCGGCGCCGCCCTCGGCGTACATCTCGGCGGTATCGATCAGTGTCATGCCGAGATCGAGCCCGAGACGCAGCGCATCCGACTCCGCACCACGTTGGGCGCCGCTTTCGCCCATGTGCCAGGTGCCGAGACCGAGCTGCGGCACCGTCGCACCGGATGCCAATGTCACGTGTCGCATAGCAGGTCTCCTGTCGCATCGAGGTGCCGCGCTTCCCAGTCGCGTGACACGATCGCATTTTTCATGAAACGATACACCTGACCAAGCCCAAACGATGGCGAGACGGCGGGAGCCCTTCAGTGTGATGATCGAGAAATTCGCCACGCCTAGCCGCATAGTATCGAGCGAATTTCTCGATCTGAATCACACTGGCAAGTTGATGATTCTAGTGTCCCTTTTGATTCCGAAGTTCGCTCGGGACACCAGCTGTGAAGTGTGGCGAACTTCGGAATGGGGACACTAGATGACCAAGCGCGTGCTGATTGC
>LNEA01000212.1 GCA_001464855.1 Rhizobiales bacterium Ga0077530 | reverse complement strand
TCCGGGCGGCTGCCCCACCGCTGCGATTTCGGCCATGGGAATTTGTCGAGCACCGCGGGCACGACTTCGGCGATGATATCCTTCGCGGCGCGGCCCGGCTTCTCGATGCGCGCGACGTAGAAGTCGCCCTTCTTGGGATCGCTGACGACTTCGGCCTCGCCGATTGATGCGAGACCGGCGGATTTGAGAAATCCCGCGAGCGCCTGCTCCGGCGCGCCGACGCGCGGTCCCTTGCGCTCCTCGGAAATCGCCGGCGAGTGTGCGGCCACGCCCTGCACGATAAGCGCGAGCCGCCGCGGTGTTGCAAAGCTCATCGCTTCGCCGACCGCGAGCCCTTGCGCCTTCAGGCCGTCAACGACAAGACGGCGCAGATCCTCAGCCGCCCGCGCCTGCATCCGCGCCGGGATTTCTTCGGAGAACAACTCCAGCAACATCTCAGACATGACGCGCCTCTCGGATCTTCCGACGGCGCGGCAGTCGCGGCGCCAATTCCCCTCCCCCTTGCGGGGAGGGGTTAGGGGTGGCCCCCCCTCCCTTGCCCTCCCCCGCATTCGCGCCGAAGGCACGCCTTCGGCGCTGGGGGGAGGGGATTGCGTTGGTTGTTGGGACGGCGTCTTGCCCATCCTCACGAAGAACGCCAAGGGCGATGAGAATCTCTACCTCGACCCCTTCTGGATTGATCAGCACTTCGTGATTCCAGAACCGCAAAACGCGATAGCCACGTGTCTCAAGCCAGCGCGTGCGCAGTCGGTCTGTTGCCATACCTTTCGGCTCACCGTGCTGCCAGCCGTCGACTTCAACAATCAGCTTTGCCGAATGGTCGCAGAAATCCGCAATATAGGGGCCGATTGGGGCTTGCTGTCGAAATTGAAAGCCCTGTCGGTTCAGGTCGCGCAACCAGCGCCAGAGCTTTTGCTCGGCATCGTCTTTCTCTCGCCGCATGCGACGAGCCCGCTCGCTCATCAAATTGGTCACGGGACTCACCGACTCATTTCGGGTTGATGCCGAGCGAGACGCCCAGCAGGTGCAGGATGTAGACGGTGGCGGCGATGATGGCGAGGACGAGCACCGAGCACGTAGGTTGCGAAGTAGCCGAGCGCGCCACCGAGCAGCATCCCGGCAAAGCCAACGCCGAGACCGCCGGACTGGAATCCGATCCACGCGCCAGCGCCGGCGGCAGCAACAATGCCGACCATGCTGACGGTCGTGAAAACGCGGATCCAAAGCGGCACGGGGCGGGCGCTGGACCGCGGCTGCGGCGTGGCGCGTGCTTGGGCCTTGCTGGCCCGCTTTGTCTTCATGCGCTGCCTCCCTCCGTCGCAAGCCACGCGCCGCAACAGGCCTTGGCCAGTTCGCGCACGCGCAGGATATAGCTTTGGCGCTCGGTGACTGAGATGACGCCGCGCGCATCGAGCAAATTGAAGAGGTGGGACGCCTTGATGCACTGGTCGTACGCAGGCAGCGCCATCAGATGACGGCCGCCCGTCACGTCGGC
>LNEA01000211.1 GCA_001464855.1 Rhizobiales bacterium Ga0077530 | reverse complement strand
ACGTACGTCGCGAGACGCTCGAGGCCGTAGGTGATCTCGCCGGACACAGGATTGCAGTCGTAGCCGCCGACCTGTTGGAAGTAGGTGAACTGCGTCACTTCCATGCCGTTGCACCACACCTCCCAGCCGAGGCCCCACGCGCCGAGCGTCGGGCTCTCCCAATCATCCTCGACGAAGCGGATGTCGTTGACCGTGGTGTCGATGCCGATTGCGTCGAGGCTCTTGAGGTAGAGATCCAGGATGTTCGGCGGCGACGGCTTCATGATCACTTGGAACTGGTAGTAGTGCTGCATCCGATTGGGATTTTCCCCGTAGCGGCCATCCTTCGGGCGACGCGAGGGCTGCACGTAAGCGGCGTTCCACGACTTCGGCCCGAGCGAACGCAGCGTCGTTGCCGGATGAAACGTGCCGGCGCCGACTTCCATGTCGTACGGCTGCAGGATCACGCAGCCCTGCGCGCCCCAAAAGCGTTGCAGCGTCAGGATCAGATCCTGGAAGGAATGCTTTGGATCGAGCTCGGCGAGGGCCGGCGTCGCGGCATCGGGAGACGACTTTTTCGCAGACGACTGGGGCATGGTCACGGATTTCGCTAAGTCACGGGGTATCGATCAGCCGGCACTATACGCATTCCGGGCCGCGCGTCATTAAGCATTCGGTCCATCGGCGACAGCGGGGAAACGCCATGGATATCATGGGCTGGCTCGTATGGTTTCTCGCCGCGCTGGCGGGATGGGTGTGGTCGATCGCGTGGCTGTTGCTCGGCGGCTGGGTATCGACCCTCGCCCAAATCCTGGTGATCGTTTTTATCGTATTCGCCTTCAAGTACGGCTGGCGCCGGGCGCCGCTCGAGATCGCGCAGCGGACGCGCCCGGTAGCCGGCTGGGCATGGCGATGGGCGACCTCGCGCGAGCCGCGGTCCTGGCGTGACGACGATGTTGTGCGTGGCCCGGCTGAGGTGCGCGTCATCCGCGTCAAGGCGCCGGGCGACGTCAACCTGTCGAGCTTGCTCAACGTGGTGATGCTGGCCGGGGTCGTGCTGCTGCGAGCGCTCTAGACGCGGCGGCGAGCACTACCGCGAGGGCGAGTAGAACGGATTTGACGGCGCGAAGTAGTCACCCTTGCCGCGGCCGATCACGCCGGTGTTGCGGACATCCTGGTCACCGCGTCCCGACTTCGCCTGACGCTCGCGACGCGGCCGCTCGACGAAGCGCTCGCGAGGTGTTGGCCTGTTGCGCGACACGGTGGGCACCGGAGCCCGCCTGACGACCGGTGCAGAATGGCGTTCGCAGATGGGATCGCTGAACTTGCGGCTCCACGTAAGCCAGTTCTCGAACTCTTCGGGCTTGGCGCTGGCCAACTCGATCTCTGGCGCTTTCTTGCCGGCGGCCGTTTCGGAGAGGTCTTCGAGGCCCGAGTCGGCCTGCTTCATGTCGCCGTTGAGGGCACCGCTGTAGCACTGATGGCGCTTGAGTTCGGCCTGGACGGCGCGGACCAGAGCGCTGCGATCGAAGCTCGGTGCTACCGGCGTTTGCAGCGGCGCGGCGGTCGGCACCTCCGGCAGAGCGGCAAGCTGCACGGCGCCGAGATCGCTGCGAATCCATGGGAGCTGACTGCCGCGCGTGCGCTCGAAAACGTCCTGCTTCAGTTGGCGGCCGAGGTCCGCCGATGTGACGTCTCCTTTGATGAGAAACGACGCCAGGACTTCGGCGAAAGGATTCTCGGTGTCGGTACGGCCGATGCGTCCCGGCGTGTTGGCGAAGGCGACCATGAAGCGGCTACGATCGCGCAATGGCGCGAGCGCCGGCGAGAGGCCGATTGCTGACTGCGCGAGTGTGTCGGCGGTCCGATTGGAATATCCGCCATCGACGAGGAGGACGTTGGCGCGCGAGGCCGTCATCAGGTCGGCGATCTCGTCGAGCGAAATTGCGTTCTG